>JANYBR010000502.1 GCA_025360685.1 Pseudomonadota bacterium | reverse complement strand
ACTTGAAGAACAATTCCAAACTGAATGCAGCGCACGTGATTCCCGCCATCCCCATATCGCGTTGAAAGCCATTTCTCTTCCCTGCGACGATCCACTTGCTTGCATCGAAAAACTGGTGCGCAATCGTGAAGACAGCCACTGATGTGGGTTTTCGCTGTGGCTTCATCGCATCACACTCCCATGTAGGGTCATCAGTTAGGGGGTTACGCCATACCCGGCATATGTGCGAGCGATCTTCGGATCGGTCCGCTGAGCCATAGCGACGTCCGAAGTGCCGCCAGCAACATCTCCGATACGTAGCTTCGCAAGGCCACGAACGTATAGCGACGAAGCGAGTTTTGGTTTCATGCTCAATGCTGCACTGGTATCGACAATCGCCCCGACAAAATCTCCCATTCGAAAGCGAACCAGGCCGCGCGAATCGAGAGTGTCTGCATCGTTCGGCCTCCGCGTGAGATATTTGGCGCAGTCAGTGAGCGCCGCCAGTAACTGTTGTCCCAATGCGGCTCGCGCCCAGCACCGGCCACCATAGGCTTTGGCATAGTCGACCTGATGTGCGATTGCCGCATCATAGTCCGCCGCTGCACGAGCGAACAGGCGAAGGCTGACGTAGGCATCGCCGCGATTGTAATAGGCATGCGCGTAGCCCGGCTTTAGTGCAATCGCGCGGTCCAAATCTGCAATCGCGCGAGCGTATTGATCCAGACTATTGTACGCATTGCCTCGATTGTTGAATGCCTCGGCGTAGTTCGAGTTAAGCGCAATTGCCCTGTCGTAATCTCGGATCGCGCGCTGATATTGAGCGAGACCAAAATACGCCACCCCGCGATTGTTGAACGCGATGGCGTGACTTGCTGCTGACCAGCGCCTCGACTTGATCACTCCGGTGCAAGCGCTGACGGCCAGATTGCCGGACGCGCTGGCACACGCCTTCGCCTGGTCGTCGGAGCGGTCGGCAGCCGCCGCTGAACTGCCCAGGACAAATGCGCAACAGAGCAAACAGCGGATCGTTATCTTCATTCGAGTATTCCTGGCGCGTCGCACCCTAAGCTCAACACTGGTTCAGGATGACCCATGACTAGGTATACTAGTAAAGCTGCCCGCGCTGTTGTTTGCTAGCTCTGGGGACCTCAGATGGCAACGCTTCGGGCGCCAGTTTCGTGCGACTTCGGTTCGCCGCGAATGCAGCCAACGGGAGAAAATCGCGCGTTTGACCGGCGAATGGAGTCGTATCTTACTCGGGCGTACTCGCGCTCGTATCCATCGATCCCGGACCCCAGTGGGCCTTTTATCCGGCGATTAAACGATGAAACTTTTCCGCGCGAGCAAGGAGTTGGATGTAAGTTGTTCTAAAGCGCGAATCGGAAACGCTCCCCGCCATGGCGGGAAATTGGTCCATCTCCGGTCGTTGCTTCGAAATCAACTACGCTTCGGCAATTTACACGGCACCGATTGTCGGCTTCCGTGAAAGTTAGTCGCGAATGTGGGTGATCACTTGCCAGTAGCCCCAGCCAATATCAAAGTGCGTCCTGACCTCAGTAAAGTCGTCGAACGGAAGAAACTTCGCGCGCGTTCGTATCCTTATTGGGAGCCGCTCACCTACGGACGCTTTCTGGGCTACTCGCGCAGGCGTCGGCCTGAGACGTACTGGATTGTGCGCTATCGACGAAAGAATGGTCTGTACCTAGAACGCAGACTTGGAAAAACGGACGACCGCGACCGTGCGGACGGCCTAACAGTTCTTTCCCACGATCAAGCATTGGATCGAGCCTGGAAGTGGTTGGCCAAAGTTTCCAGTGATACCAGTGACCCAAACCCCCTGAACGGCAGAAACCGTGGCCTGATCTACTGCCCCGTCGGGGAGGTCTTCACGCTCGGCCATGCTCTGAGCGATTATCTTGAATGGAAACGGCTTTCGTCGGCAGAGACGCATTTCCATATCATCGTCAGCATGATCAACCATCATATCCTGGCTCGGCTGGGGCCTCTGCCTCTGGATGAGCTTCAGGGTGAACACTTCCGAAGCTATTTTCTCGAGGTCATGGAGACACCGCCGTGTCGGGGCAACAAGCCAGCGGGACAGAGGCGGCCTCTTCAAACTTTCGACAGCGAAGCCATTCGCAAGCGCAAGAAGACCGTGAATGTGCTGATGAACATCTTGCGCGATACTCTGCGGCTGGCCTGGGAAAACAGCAAGACCAACAATGATCGCCTTTGGCGTTCGCTTCGCTCGTTTCCGAACGTTGATCGTCCAAGGACGCTTCATCTCAGCAGAAGCGAGTGTCGCCTTCTGTTGAGACAATGCCGGTCCGATCTCCGCCCTCTCGTCCTGGCAGCGCTCTATACGGGCTGTCGCTCGCTGGAGCTGCTACGGATGCAGGTCTGCGACGTGGGAAAGGATGGATACGGCGTCTATGTGTTGCCATCCAAGACTCACAAACCCAGGTTCGTCTTCTTACCAGACGAAGGTATGGCGTTCTTCTTGAAACTGGCGAGGGGCAAACCTGCTCATCAGCATCTATTTCGGAGGCACGACGGCAGGCATTGGGCCGAATATTATCGCAAGCTCTTCAAGGATGCCGCGCGTGCCGCCGAACTACCAAGCGACTTTTCGTTCCATGGCCTGCGGCACACATACGCGAGCCAACTCGTCCAGGCTGGTGCCCCATTGACCGCCGTCGCCGATCAGCTAGGTCACGCCAACACGGTCACCGTGAGCCGGACATACGGCCATATCTCGCCCCAGATACGGGAAGCCGAAGTCCGACAGAGATTTACAGTCCTCAGTCCGCCAAATTCCAGGATGGCTCAGGCGCAGAAGAAGTTTCTCGCTCGTTGGCGCAAGTCGCTACACGGCTCTGATTGGCGCGCTTATGCGACCATCACGGACCTCAAGAGCCGGACAAACACAGATTAGCGTTCACCAAAAAGCAGAGTGCGACCGACGCAACGGTCTGCCGACGATCTCACCATCTTGCGATCTGTATATCCGATTCCTTCAACCCTAAATTCAAATTCGCTCAACGGCGCGCCGCGAGAGCGACCACTTTGGAATTGGAATTCACGATCCGCTCGATCATAGCCGCAAGGCTCTCAAGTGCGTCGCGTTTTTCGGTGATGTAGGAGTGCCGGTCGTAGATGCCCCGGACGCCTGGAAGGGCATGAGCACAAACCCGATCCGCAATATCGGCCGGAACTCCGGCGCGCGACATCAAGCTGCGGGCCGTGCGCCGCAGATCGTGAAGCATCCAAGGTTTCCAAAGGGCCGAGGGCGCA
>JANYBR010000494.1 GCA_025360685.1 Pseudomonadota bacterium | reverse complement strand
TTTTGTCGACGCCGATCCGGCCGCGAAGAAGGGACCGATGGGCGCGGTCGGCTATTGCATGAGCGGCCAGTACGCGATCAACGCCGCGGCGCAGTTTGCCGATCGCTTCAGCGCCGCCGCCTCGATCTATGGCGTGTTGCTGCTCACCGATGCGCCCGACAGCCCGCATCGCATGGCGCACAAGGTGAAGGGCGAAACCTATTTCGCCTGCGCCGAGACCGATCACTGGATGCCGCTGGAGAATGTCGAGCCGCTGCGCCAGTCGCTCAAGGGCCTCAAATCCGAAGTCGAACTCTATCCCAAGGTCGAGCACGGCTTCGCCTTTCCGCAGCGGCCCGCCTACAACAAGGATGCTGCCGAGCGCCACTGGGAACGCCTGTTCGCGCTGTGGAAGAGGAATTTGTAAATTCCCTCGTTCGTCATGGCGGGCCTTCGAGCCGGCCACCCATCCACCGCGTGTCCACGCCGCGATGATGCGTAGTTTGGCGCGCGGACGCGCACCCAATGGGCGGCCGGGTCAAGCCCGGCCATGACGCTCTGGGTCGCAAAAAAAGGCGGGCTGCCGTCGGATTGATCCGTACACTGACATTGTACATCCGAAGCGAATCCCGCCCTGGTCTCCAAGCTACGCGGCCGGCAGGCAGAGGGCCTCCACGGCCAACCACAAGCACCTTCGCTTCCACCGCCTCGGTCCTTGCGAAAGCCGGGAGTCGTGCCCCGCCTAGGGAGAGCGGAAGCCGGAATACCCGGGTCGCGCGGATGCGCACGAGCTCGCACCCGGACCAGTATGGTCTCGTGTTCTAGATGCTGAAGACGGCCGCTCCTTTTTGGCTCCAGACGCAGAGATGGGGAGCTGCTATAGGAATACAAGTACCGGACGTGATTATTTACCTAGTATCTTTTTCGCGCGCCGCTGGGCATGAATGTCAGCGGCCTGAGCAAGGCAATTCACAACCGGAAACCCAGGGCTACGCACAAACCCAATGAACGAGAAAATCCGCCGCCGCCTCGCTTCGATCATCGTCATCATCATGCTCGGCGTCACTTTCTTCGGGCTCGTGCGATTTTTCGGCGGCCCACTTTATGACTGCGTGATGGGAGACTGCGGCAAGCAGGCTCTACCGCTGGGTGCGGCCTATGCTCATCAATTCCTCGGTTGGCAGACCAGCGTTCTCGTCGTCTGGTCGGTCGGACTGTTTTCGCTCTGGCTGCTGCGTGACAAGCGCAACAAGAAGTAGCGAGCGCTGCCGCGGCGCTTGCGAACCGCACGCGACAGCGCCAGCGATAATCCGGCCAGGCCAGCGCGTATGGCGCCACTGCGTCTTACTCCCGTTTGGAAAGCCTCACATCGGCGGCCAAGCGCGATGCATGCTTCGGCGCGACCCGATCAAGCTAAATTCCCGGCTCAACTCGCCTTCGCCAGGTTCACCTGGCTGACCGGACGGCGCACGTCTTGGGCGTAGTCGTTCATCAGCGTTTCGATGATCTTGCCGGGCCGGAATTGTCTACATCTCCAAAATCGGCGCCTCCCGCCCTTATGCCTTCGCGGCGCGCATTTCCTTCGGACTCGAGCCGGTCCAGCGCTTGAAGGCCCTGGAGAATGCCGCCGGTTCGGAGAACCCGACCAGATAGGCGGTTTCCTTCACCGAGACATTTTTGCCGCCGAGATAGTCGAGCGCCATGCGGTGGCGCAGTTCGTCGAGCACCTTTTCGAAGGTTGCGTCTTCGGACTTCAGCTTGCGGAACAAAGTCTGGCGGCTCAGACCCATCTTGGCCGCGATCGTCTCCATGCTCGCTTCGCCGGTGTGCAGGATGGGCAGCAAGAGGCTCTCGACGCGGCCGCGTATGGTCTTGGATTCTTCCAGTTCCTTGAGCAGCGCGTCGGCCCGCCGGGCAAGAACTCCGAAGGCGTAGCGCGGCTGGCGCTGCAGGCGGTGGGTCGCCCACGCCTCGTCGATCAGCAAGGCGTTGCGCGCCGCGCCGAAGGTGACCGGCGCACGGTAGATCCGCGCATACTCGTCGACATAGGCGGGCGCCGCGTGTGTCACCTGCACTGCCTTGGCCAGCTGCGTCACGCCATACAGGCGCGGCCCGCAGATCGTGCGCGCGAACGTCGATTCGGTGAGCTCGGGAAACTCGTTCGGGTTCTGGCGATTGTCGACCACCCACAGGCCCGCCTCGTCGCGCAGCAGAGTGAAGCGGCGCGGACCGCCGTCGAACTCGACGACCAGCCGGCCATAACGATTGATCTGCACAAAGGCGTGCATCATCGTTTCGGCCGCGGCGCTGATCAGGCCGACGACGGATATCTGCGCCAGATCGTTGGTCTCGCCATAGTGCAGCGCCAGTGCGGGATCGTTGCACAGCTCCTTACCGGCGCGCATGAGCGCGACGTACTTGGCGAACGCGATGCGATTGTCCTGATCATGCAATTGCCGCGGATCGATGCCGGAGCGTTCGGCCAACAGCTTTGCGCTGGCGCCCTTAGTGACCGCCAGCTCCATAAGACCGCGCGCCAGACCGGCGGCGACCGTCAGCTCGGCCATCGCCTGGATGCCTCTTTGTTACCTGCGGTCATGTTTTTGGTGCGTGGCGCCATGTTCCCCAGAATTGGCATGACTATCTAGAGATAGGCTCGGCAAAGACTGGGAACAAGGTTCATGACGCAATCGTCACGGAGCGCGCGCGCGAACGGCAGTGTCTTCTTTCTTGCACTCCCGTTCAGGTCCGCGATGAAGAGCGCAATCCCATGACACCACTCTCGCTCTCGCAGTTGCCGGCAGGCACTTCGTTCTGGGTGTATGCCGCGGTGATCGCAGCGCTCGTGCTTCACATCGGCGGCGGCAGCGTCGGCATCCTGTCCGGCTATGCGGCGGTGTCGGTGACCAAGGGTGAGCGGCTGCATCGGCTGTACGGAACCGTGTTCGTGGCTGTCATGCTGGTCATGGCCGCAATGGGCACCGCCCTGTCCTTTCCGATCCATCAACGCGGCAACGTTGCCGGCGGCTTCATGGCCTTCTACCTCGTCGCCACGGGCTGGATGAGCGTCCGGCGCAAGGAAGGCAGCACCGGCTGGTTCGAGAAGGCCGCGTTCATCGTTGCGCTGAGCGCAGCCATCATGCTGCTGCTGTGGGGCCGGCAGGCATCGCTGAGTCCCAAGGGCGAGGTCGACGGCTATCCGGCGATGCTCTACTACGTCTTCGGCTCGTTCGCGGCGTTCGCCGCCGCGCTCGACCTCAAAGTGATCCGGCAGGGTGGTGTTTCAGGTGTTCAGCGCATCTCGCGGCATTTGTGGCGCATGTGTTTTTCCCTGTTTTTCGCCGCGGCATCCTTCTTTCTCGGCCAGCAGAAGGTCATGCCGGCATTCCTGCACGGCGCCGCGATTCTCTACGTGCCGGCGTTTGCGCCTTTGGTCGTCATGATTTTCTGGCTGCTCCGCGTCCGCCTGGGCAAGTGGTTTGGCAAACGCGCCATGGCGGCATAGAACGGGCGGGAGACGCAGATGTTGAACCGGATATTCCCCAAGCAGTTTGACAATATCTTTCGCGGTCATCGGCTCGGGCTGTGGCTGTTCGTGCCGATTGTCCTGCTGAAGGTGCTGATCGGCGTGCGCTCGATCATCAGCGCGCGTGAAGTCGCCCAATCGGCCGACGGCATTCCACTCGACACCTACAACGCGGCAGGCGCCGATGCCGTGGTGGGGATTTTTGCTCTGCTGGGACTTTTCCAGTTGCTGCTCGGCTTGCTCGGCATCGTGGCTCTGTTCCGCTATCGCGCGATGATTCCGTTCGTCTATCTGGTGCTACTGTTCCAAATGGTCGCCAACCGCGCGCTGTCGGTGCTCTACCCCATCACTGAGTCCAGCACGTCCGGTACGCCGCCCGGATTCTACGTCAGTCTTGGCATCCTGGCCGCGACGGTGCTCGGCTTTGGCCTGTCGCTGTTGAACGGACCGCGATCCGCGACGCCCTAGCTCGCCTTCGCGAGGTTCACCTGGCTGACCGGACGGCGCACGTCTTCGGCATAATCGTTCATCAGGGTTTCGGTGATCTTGCCGGGCTTGTACTTGTGCGGGCCGATCTCCGACACCGGCGTTACTTCCGCCCCGGTGCCGGCGAGGAAGCATTCGGAAAAACCGTCAAGCTCCTTCGCCTCGATATGCTTTTCGACCACCGGGATCTGGCGCGCCTTGGCCAGCTCGATCACCGATTTGCGCGTGATGCCGTTGAGAAAACAGTCGGCGATCGGGGTGACGAGCTTGCCGTCCTTGACGAAGAAGATGTTCGCGCCGGTGGCCTCGGCGACATAGCCGCGATAGTCGAACATCATCGCGTCGGCATAGCCCTTGTCCTCGGCGGCGTGCTTGGAGAGGGTGCAGATCATGTAGAGGCCGGCGGCCTTGGCCTGCGTCGGCGCGGTGTCGGGCGCGGGACGCTTCCAGCTTGAGATGTCGAGACGGATGCCCTTGAGCTTCTCCGCCGGATCGAACATGGACGGCCATGGCCACGCCGCAATGGCGACATGGATTTTGGAATGCTGGGCGGCGACCGCCATCATCTCGCTGCCGCGATAGACCACGGGGCGGACATAGGCCTCCGGCGTGCCCAGGCTTTGCGCGGCCTCGTTGCTGGCCTTGTCGATCTGTTGTTCCGTGTACGGAATTTTCATGCCGAGGATGCGGGCCGATTCGAACAGGCGCGCGGTGTGCTCCGCCAGCTTGTAGATGCGGCCATTGTACATCCGCTCGCCCTCGAACACGCAGGAGCCATAGTGCAGGCCGTGGGTCAGGACGTGGGTGTTGGCCTCCCGCCAGGGCACCAGCTTGCCGTCGAACCACAGGGAGCCGTCGCGCTGGTCGAAGGGGATGACGTCGGCCATGTCCATCCTTTCACCCTTGCCCGCCACGCGGTCAGGGCCTAGTTATCGTAAGGGGTTAGCGACCCTTTGCGGCCATTATACTGCCGCCGAGGGGCATGAAAACAAGGCGCCAGGAATAGCAGCCATGACCGCCGCCCAGTCGTCCATGGAAGACCCGCACCTGCTCGTCGTCGACGATGACGAGCGCCTACGCGCGCTTCTACACCGTTACCTGACCTCGAACGGCTACCGCGTCACGGCGGCGGCGGATGCGGCAGATGCCCGCGCCCTGATGAAGAGCATGGCGTTCGACCTTCTGGTGCTCGACGTGATGATGCCCGGCGAGTCCGGTTTCGACCTGACCAAGTCCTTGCGCACACACTCCCAGGTTCCGATCCTCATCCTCACCGCCAAGAGCGATGCCGAGGACCGCATCGCTGGGCTGGAATTCGGCGCCGACGACTATCTGCCCAAGCCGTTCGAACCGCGCGAGCTGCTGCTGCGGGTGGGCGCCTTGCTGCGCCGCGCCACGCCGCCGGCCCGCTCGGCGCATTCCGAAGTGCGCATGGGCGATGCGGCGTACGATCCCGAACGCGGCCAGCTCAGCCGCAAGGGCAAGCCGGTGCATCTGACGAGTTCGGAAGCCGCCCTGCTGCAACTCTTCGCCGCCAATGCCGGGCGCTCCTTCTCGCGCACCGATCTGTGCACGCGGCTGGGCGTGACCTTGGAGCGTTCGATCGACGTGCAGGTGACGCGCCTGCGCCGCAAGATCGAGGAGGATCCAAAGCTGCCGCTCTATCTGCAAACCGTACGCGGCGTGGGTTATGTCCTTGTCCCAGATCGAGTCTCCTGACGCCGCGCGCGGGCTGGCGCGCCTCGATCCGTTCCGCTTTCTCAAGCGTTTTTTGCCGCGCGGCCTGTTCTGGCGTTCGCTGCTCATCATCGTCACGCCGGTGGTGCTGCTCCAGGGCGTCGTGAGCTATGTCTTCTTCGAGCGCGATCTGGAATCCACCACGCATTGGATGGCGCGAGACATCGCGGCGGATGCGTCATTCCTCGTGGCACTGGAAGACAGCCACACGCCGGCGGAACGCGCGTCGTTGCGGGCGCAGGCAAGCCTCAAGCTCGGCTATCCGGTAACGTTCCTGCCAGGCAGCAAGATCGCGGCGCCTGCGCGCCTTCACCGTCCCAGTACGATCGACAAGGCGCTCGACGAATTGATTGCCCAGCAAGCCGTCGGCGGCCGGACCTTCGAGGTCACCAGCGCCGCGGAAAGCATTCAAATCGATATTCAGGCGAATGACGGAGTCCTGCGCATGGTGGTGCCGCGCAGCCGCGTGACGGTCACCGGCCCGGACATCTTCATCGTCTGGATGGTGGGCTCGTCCCTGATCCTGCTGGCAGTCGCGATCCTGTTCCTGCGCAATCAGGTGCGGCCGATCGAAAGGCTGGCGCTGGCCTCGGAGGCGTTCGGCAAGGGCCGCGCGGTGCCGGACTTCAAGCCCTATGGCGCCAGTGAGGTGCGGCGTGCGGCGCGCGCGTTCCTGACCATGCGCGAACGCATCGAACGGCATGTGCAGCAGCGCACCGAGATGCTCGCCGGAATCAGTCACGACCTGAAGACGCCGCTGTCGCGCATGAAGCTGCAGCTGGCGATGATGGACGACAGTGCCGACATCAAGGCGATGCGCGCCGATATCGTCGAAATGGAACATATGCTCGACGAGTATCTCGAATTCGCACGCGGCGAAGGCGGCGAGCAGACGCAAGTGGCCGACCTGGCCGAGCTGGCGCAAGATGCGGCTGCCGCTGCGGCCAGTGCGCGCGGCGCAGAGCAGGGTCGCATCGTCGTGGACGCTGCGCAGCCGATCCAGGTGCACATCAAGCGTCAGGCGTTGCGCCGCTGCGCCACCAACCTGATCGACAACGCTTTGAAGCATGGCCGGCAGGTGAAGGTCTCGGCGCTGCGCGACGACCGCTTCGCGAGAATTGTCGTCGACGATGATGGGCCCGGCATTGCGCCCGAGCGGCGCGAGGAAGCGTTCCGCCCCTTCCACCGGCTGGACAAGGGTCGCAATCTGCAGGCTGGCGGATCGGGGCTGGGACTTGCCATCGCGCGCGACATCGCACGCGGCCATGGCGGCGACATCCTGCTCGACAAGAGCCCGCTGGGCGGCCTGCGCGCCACCATCCGGCTGCCGATCTGAAGCGCCGCACATCGCGCGATCGGCGCCGCATGAAATCAGCGCTTGCCCCCGCAACGCTCAATCATACAATGCCGCATGCCGTCCAAATCTACCGAAGGTTCCAGAGTCCATCGCGACTGTCCGAGTTGCCGCACGCCGTCGAACGCGGCGAGCCCGGTGCGCTACGCACATCGCGACTGGCCGATGCTCGAATGTCCGCACTGCGGCCTCGTCTATCTGGAATATGTTCCGGACTACAGCGCGCTTTATAACGAGATCGCCTGGACGCATCAGCACAAGCGCGAGGAAGAGCGTCGGCTGAAGCAGTCGCCGATCTTCGCCCGCATCGACATGATGACCCGCTGGCGGCTGGGCATTTTCGGCGATGCGACCGTTGCCGGCGGGTTCACTTCCTGGGCGAAGCCCGGACCCGTGCTCGACGTGGGATGTTCGACGGGAAAATCCCTGGCTGAACTTCCAGGCACCTACATTCCCAACGGAATCGAAATCGATGCGGGCGCCGCGGAAAAGGCGCGCGCGGTGTTCGAACCGCGTGGCGGCAAGCTTGTGCACACGGACGGCGTCTCGGGCCTGGCGCAGTTTCCGCCGGCGCATTTCACCGGCATATCGATGTGGTCGTATCTCGAGCATGAGGCACGTCCGCGCGAGGCGCTGGAAGGCGTGCGGCGCGTCTTGCGCGACGACGGCATCGTGCTGGTGAAAGTGCCCAACTATGATTGCTGGAACCGCTCGGTGCTGGGCGCCAAGTGGCCGGGCTTCCGTCATCCCGACCATGAGCAGTACTTCACGCCGCCGACACTGGCATGGCTGGCGAAGGCGACGGGCTTTTCCGTTTACTTCCGGCTGTATGGCCGCATTCCGCTCAACGACAATATGTACGCCATCCTGCGCGCTGCGTGACGTCCACTCATTGCTTTTCGCTGGCAAGATCGTGGGCCAGCACAGTATCGGCACCGGTGGGATCGAACATCACGCGGAACAGGCGCACGCCGATCGCGGGACGAAAATGCACCAAATCGACATAGACCTGGCTACGACCGTTGACCAGCGGCGCGGTGGTAAGCGCATTGCGCCGCAAGAAGTCGAACACCGCGACCTTGCCCTCGCACACTTTGTTGTGCCGAACCGCGTCGGCGACGACGGTAGCCTTGAAGGCGGCAAGACCGGCTGCGTCATTTGCCTCATAGCGCGCCTGGATCGCCGCATTGTCCGGCGGGAAGAACAGAAGCAACCGGATGCCGCGATGACAGACGCCGGCAAGCGCTGACAGCAGCTCCGTATGCGCCCCGTCCGCCAGGCGCATCACGCGGGCCCGGCGATAGACCATGTCGCGGCGAAAATTTGCCGAGGTCATGCCGCTATAGGCTTCGAACAGGTCCGGACGATCGGCGGCGCGCTGTCCCGGCGATAATTGCTCCAGAAGATAGAGCCCCAGCGCATGCATGCCGAGCGCACCACCGCTCAGATAACGCGTGGTGAAAAGCCAGAAGCCGCGATCGGACGTGGGCGCGCCGTCCGCGGTCACCGCCAGGCGCAATTCGTCGAAGCCCTGGCCGGTCTTGCGTCCGCCATCGTCGCCCGAGAAGGCATCCACTGACAGCACGATGGTTTTCACCGTCGGCTGCGCGGCGGCGTCCTGCACAAAGCGGCGCGACTCATAGGCACTGATGCTGGAGACACCGTAGTTGAAGCTGCGCACACCGAAGGCAAGGTCGATCAGCACCGGATCGAAGCCGTCGCGGATGCGGCTGGAACCGACGAACACGACATCGGGTGCAACCGATTCCAACCAGGCCGGTTTCATCACGCGCTCGAAGCCCGAAACGGTTTGCAGGCTCGCGCCCGACGGATGATGGAGAATGTAGGCGTCGCTCCAGACATTGAATGCGACGATCGCTGCCAGCACGAACGAAACCGCGCCGAGGAACCAGACCGGATAGGTGAAGCGTGTCATGCGCTAGAACTGGAAATAGATGAAGGGGCTAAGGTTCGACAGCGCCATGACCGCAACGATGCACAGAACGCCGTAGACGATCGCGTTGCGCGCATTGGGACTCCAGGCGAGCCGGCCGGCGCGCGACAGGCCGCGTTCATTCTCTGGCGGCAGCGCCGGGCGGAAGTTCCAGGTGATCTCCATGCTGTTCGGTACCAGCCAGACGATGGCGAAGAGTGCTGCGAGCGCCGCGGCAGCCAGCGGCGAGAAGGTCACAACATGCGAGCGGCCTTGGCCAACCAGGCCGCCCAGCACGCGCGTGGCGGCGCCCATGTCCTGGGCGCGAAACACCACCCAGGCCAGAGTCACGGCTGCGAATGTCAGCAACACCGAGGCGGCATGGGCGACGCGTCGCAGCGCCGACGGCACAGTCAGGCCGAGCCGTTGCGCCATGTCGCGGAAGAGATGGTTGATGACGAGGTAGAGACCGTGCAGTCCGCCCCAGACCATGAATGTCCAGTTGGCACCGTGCCACAAACCGCCCAGCAGCATGGTGAGCATGAGATTGATGTAGCGCCGCACCTTGCCGCGGCGATTGCCGCCCAGCGAGAAGTAGAGATAGTCGCGCAGGAACAGCGACAGCGAAATGTGCCAGCGGCGCCAGAAATCGATCGCGCTCGCCGCCTTGTAGGGTGAGTTGAAATTGAACGGCAGCCGGATGCCGAGCAGGCAGGACGAACCGAGCGCCATGTCGGTGTAGGCGGAAAAATCGAAATAGATCTGGAAGCCGAAAAACAGGGTGCCGAGCCAGGCATCCGCCGCGCCCAGATGTGCGCCCTGCTGCGCCGCAGTGAAGATCGTGTCGGCGTAGGGCGCCAGGTTGTCGGCGATCAGCGTCTTCTTGGCTAGACCGATCGTGAAGAGCGTGACTCCGAGCGAGACATCATCGCTGCGTTGCGCGGGCGTGCGGCTCCGGCGGAACTGCGGGATCAGGTCGTTGTGGCGGACGATCGGACCGGCGATGAGATGCGGGAAGTAGCTGACGAACAGCGCGTAATCGATGAAGGAATAGCGCGGCGCGCGGCCGCGGCCGGCATCGATCAGGTAGCTGATCTGTTCGAAGGTGAAAAAGGAAATCGCCAGCGGCAGGAATAGATGCGGAATGGGATAGTGCAGCCCGAACAGATCGTCGGAGGTGGCGACGAACAGGCCGGCGTACTTGAAGAGACCGATCAGACCAAGATTGAAGACGAGCCCGAGTTGGACGAGACCTTGCAGTGGCCGTCGCTCCGTCACGCGCCGGGTGATGGCGGCGCCGAACGCATAGTTTACGAGCGTCGAGCCGACGAGCAGCGTCACAAAATCGACGCGCCACCAGGCATAGAAAGCGTAGGATGCCAGCACGAGAAAGATGCGGCGGGCCGCGGGCCACTGGCTTTCGATCAGCCTGAAGCCGAGTACCACCACAACCAAGAAGGCGAGATACGGGTATGAATTGAACGGCATCGCCCCGCCATCGCCCTCTCGCTCAGCCGCAGCGAGTTCTAGTGGGGAACCGGGCCTTACTCAACCTGTCAGGTGCCGGCCAGCGCGTGCGTCGTCCTTCCTTCGACAGTTCGTAGCGACAGCGTGCGGACCATCCTTCGACAGGCTCAGGATGGGGATTTCCACCGAGCCCTCATCGCGAGCTTGTCGAGGGACGAAGGCCGACGCCAAATCGCTCTCGGCTTTCACTCGTGTCGACGCAGAGGATAATCGACGATGAAAGCGCGACCGTCCGTCACCGCCACAGCGGAATGTTTGGCGTTACCGGGCACGATCCCGACGTAGCCCGGACCGGCTCGACGCGTGATGCCGTCGATCGTGATGTCGAGTTCGCCTTCGACGATCTGCCAGACTTCTTCCTGCGAATGGAAATGCTCGTCGATCGAGGCGCCGGCGTCGAACTCGTATTGCACGAACGACATGCTCGCAGAGTCGAAGAAACGCCCGCGCCAGCCGGGCTTGCGCACGACAACAGGCAATTCGCGCGTGTCGATGAAGGTCATTGCCTATTCTCTGGCGGCGTGCGCGTCGTCATTCAAATGCCGGCGCGGGCTGCCACAAGGTGAACACGGTACCCTGATCGTCGCTGCACGTCGCGTTAGGCCCCGACGGATTGCTTGCGCGTTCTTTGACGGCGCCGCCAAGCCCAGCAAGGCGGTCCAGAACTCGCTCCAGATCGTCGACCCGAAAATATGCAAACGAGACGTCGACCGGCCCGCCACGGCTCAGCCCAACATGGAATTTGGTGTTGTTGACATGGCCGTTCGGCTCGAACGTCCAACCAAATAGTGCTCCATAGAACAGTTTGGCGCGTTCCACGTCCTTCACCTTCAAAGTGAAGTAACCCAGCTCAACCGGCATGGCAGGCCTCCCCAGGCGGCGGCGCAACGCGGCGCTGCGCAGAAATTAGGCCCGTATGGTGCTCGGATCGAGCTCCGCGCTCAAGAGCCCAGTTGGCGGGCGCGCCGGCTCGCGGCTTTTACCGCACGGCGCATCAGGGCTGATAAACCATTCTTCGCCGTCAAGACGTTCAGCGCGGCCTCTGTCGTTCCGCCGGGACTGGTCACGTTCAAGCGCAGACGCGCGGCGGGCGATGAATCAGCGTCCAGCAAAGCACCGGAACCGGTCACGGTGGCGCGCGCCAGCTTCTCGGCCATCGCTCGCGGCAGTCCTTCGGCCATGGCGGCCGCGGCCAGCGCTTCGACCAGGAGAAACACATAGGCGGGACCCGAACCCGACACAGCCGTGACGATGTCGATGTCGCGTTCCGAATGCACCCACAGCGTTTGGCCGAGCGCGGACAAAAGCCGTTCGGCAAGCGCCCTGTCCTTGGCCGTGGCGCCCTTCGCCGCATAGAGCGCCGTGATGCCGCGCCCGATGGCGCCCGGGGTATTGGGCATGGCGCGCACGATCCGCGCCTTCGCGCCCCAGGCCTTGCGCAAAGTAGCGATGTTGGTGCCGGCGGCGATGGAAATCATCAGCGCGCCCGATTCGGCGATCGGCCGCAGGTGGACAGCTGCCTGTTTCAGAATCTGCGGCTTGAGAGCCACCACACAGGCGCGCGCGCGGACCGAATCGATGCTGTCGGAGCGTGCGAAAAGGGCGATGTGATTGCGTTTCGCCAAGGCCCGCAGTTCAGCCGACGGCTTGGGTTCGACCGCGATGATGGGTACGATTTTGCGCCCCGCCCAGCCGCTCAGCAGCGCGCCGCCCATGCGGCCGGCGCCGATGAGCAGGATCGCGCTCACGCCTGACCGGCGCACTCCAGCACCGCGGCCGAAACGGCTTCTTCGGCGGATTTACCGCCCCACAACACGAACTGGAATGCCGGGTAGTAGTGCTCGCAGGCTTCGAGCGCGAGATTGAGCAGGGCCTCGCATTGCGAGGCGCTGGCCCGCGCATCGGGAAAGATCATCGCATGGCGGAAGACGATCGTGCCGTCCTCGGGCCAGAGATCGAAGTGCCCGATCCACAGTCGTGCGTTCACATACATCAGTAAGTCTGCGACATGGCTGCGCCGGACGGAGTCGGTGATGCGCATGTCGAAGGCGCTCGACAGATGCAGCGACTGTAAATCCTCGCGCCAGGAGAAACTGAAATGATGATCGCTCCAGCGTCCGGCGACCGAGAGATTGAGTTCGTCCCGCCCGGCGCGCTCGAAGGCCCAGCCATTCTCCTCGACGGTCCGCTCGAGCATGTCGATCGGGTGCGGGGTGTGAGCCGGTTCGTCCTGGTGGATGACGGTCATCAAGTGCTCCAGAAGGCGCTCGCGACGCAACGCGAAGCAGTCGCGAGTCAAACTGGCACAAGATTTTGTAGCGGCACAAGAGTCCGACTCCACCAGCCTTGGGACAGGTGGAGCCATTCACAGGTTTACAGATGCGACGTTTTGAATCTGTCCATTGGGAATTTTGGCCAAGCGGAGCGACCTCGGCATGGTGGAAGCACGTTGGTCTCACTGAACTGTCATGGCCCGCCGGAGTGCGGGCCATGACAAGAGGGGGCGGCGAATAGAAACGAGTTACGCCGTCGGAGTCGTTTT
>JANYBR010000485.1 GCA_025360685.1 Pseudomonadota bacterium | reverse complement strand
CTACGCGTCGCGGCTTCGGTCCTACGAACTTCTGGCCGACGCGTTCGGTTTGGTCAGCTCCACAACGCGATAAGCACGAAGCAGATCGCGTATTCTGTAACGCCGCCGACATTGTGGCCAATGATCGGCGCGACGATGCTGCGCGATTTCTCGAACCAATAGGCATAGAGGATGCCAAGTGCGAACGCGTAGACCTGCTGTCCGGCAGCTGCCCAGGCCGGATGATTGATGAAGTTGGTGGCGTGCGCCAAGGCGAAGGTGAGCGCGACGATGACCCCACCCCAGCTCATGTCGTAGCGGCCCAGGCGGACTTTTCCCGGCATGGCGGCGATGAGAAAGCCGACCAGAAGCGAGCGGAAGAGTATCTCTTCGGTCGGACCGACATAGATGCCTTCGAAGAATGTCCAGCCGATCATGCTGTGCGGCGTAACGGCAAAGCCGAGGTCCATCGGGTGGTGCGCGATCAGGTCGGGCGCGTAGTCGACGAGCGTCATCAGCACCCCGAAAAAGATCCCCCACAGGATCGCGGGCCCGATGTACGTCTTCTCCTGCGGCCAGCGCAGGCCGGCATCGAACGGCATGAACCGCTTGATGACGAAGATGGCGACGAGAGCCAGCAGTGTCTGGAGGGCGTGCTGCGCGTAGAGCCATGGCAAGGTTGGCCCGGTCATGGAAGGCAGCGGAAAGCGATGGCTTAGCCACTGTTCCATCCCGGCGGCCAGGAGCGGCAGGCCAAGACCCAGCAGAACGACAAGAATTATTGCAAATATCGCGAAGCGAGTACGCTTGCCAGTGTTTTGGTTACCCGTCATGGCACGATTTAGGCTTTTCCGGCGTTCTGCGTCTTGAACGGAATTGATGCGCGCCAGTGCAGGGGCGTGACCCCCGTCAGTGTCTTGATCGCCCGCGTCATGTGCGGTTGGTCGGCGTGACCTGAGCGCAACGCGATCTCGGCGAGCGCCGCATCACTCTGCACGATGCAATCAAATGCGCGTCGCGCGCGAGATTCCGTACGAAAGCCCGCGGGCGTGATGCCGAAGAGCTTTCCGAATTTGCGCGAAAGCGTTTCTGCGGCAAGGCCGTGATCGCTCGCCCAGGCATCCAGCCGAAGCTCCGGGTCCTTCAGAAGATCGGACGCGAGCAAGTCCGGCCACTCGGTGTCTCGTTGCACCACTTCACGAAGGTTTGCGATCAAAGCCGCCTCGGCACCGACGGGATCTGTTTCCGCCGAACGAACGATCGCGTCGGGATCTGCGATGCGCCCCACTCCACAACGAAAAGACGGGGTGTCATGCAGCAGCAGATTGAATATCTCGGCACCTTTTGGCATGAAGCGATCAAGATGGACGGAAAACGGACCATGAAGCAGCACGTCGCCGGGACCAACGCGGAAACGTCCGCCGCTACCGCACTCTTCGTATCCACCCGACAGAACGATAGCGGCATAGGGATGGGCGTGACGGTGCCGCGGCATGCGAACGTTGCCCGCCCATCGTTCCGGGCCGTGCGCGACAGGTGCAAAATCGTCCATCCAGGACATGCTCAACTATATAACGGGCAACAGACCGATCATCGCACCGGTCATGCCGCTCGCCATGGTGCCAGAAACGATGGCGCGCATCGCAAGCGGCACGATCTCATCGCGGCGCTCAGGCATCAGTGCGCTCATGCCGGCGATCATGATGCCCACCGAGCCGAGATTTGCGAAGCCGCACATGGCATAGATCATGATCAGCGTGGCGCGTGGATCAAGGCTGCCGGCCGGCAGTGCTGCCAGACGCAGATACGCCACCAGTTCGTTTAGGATCGTTTTCGTTCCCATCAGGCTGCCCGCGGTCGTCGCCTCGGACCATGGTACGCCGTAAAGCCACACCACCGGCGCAAACAGCCAGCCGAACACCCGCTCGAGGGTAATTGGCGCCCCCCACACCCAGGGGACGATCTTCAGCATTTCGTTTGCGAGCGCAACCAGCGCCAGCATGACCACCAGCATGGCAACGATCTGCAGCCAAATCTTGAGGCCGTCTTCCGTGCCGCGCGCCACCGCATCCATGCTGGAACCGTAGCGTGCTTCGACCGATTGATCGGCGCTGCCGGTCGCAACCTCGCCCGGCACCATGATGCGCGAGACGATGATCGCAGACGGCAGCGACATCATCGAGGCGACCAGGATATGGCCGATCGCGCCGGGCACCACCTTCTGCAGGATCGTCGCGTATAGAGCGAACACGGTGCCCGCGACGGTGGCAAGTCCGACGGTACACAGGATGAATAGTTCCGACCGCGTGATGCGGGCGAGATAGGGCCGGATCAGCAGCGGCGCCTCGACCATGCCGAGAAAGATCGTGGCGCCGGCGCCCAGTCCGACCGCGCCGCCGAGCCCCAGAATCCGACGCAGCACATGGGCGATCGCATTGATGAAGACCGGAAGGATGCGCCAGTGCCAGAGCAGCGCTGACAATGCCGAAATCACAATCACCAGCGGCAGTACGCTGAAGGCGAAGCCCGCCAGATCTGCGGCGTTGTTCACGCCGGCCGGTGCGCCGCCGCCAACGACGCCAAACACGAACGAGGTCCCGGCCCGCGTCGCCGTGGTCAGTGCGCCGACGACGCCGTTCAGCGCGAGCAGCGCCTGTTGCGCCAGCGGCACCTTTAGAAGAAGCAGAGCCAGGGTGGCCTGCAACGCGAGGCCCCCAACGACCACGCGCCACGGAAACACGCGCCGGTTCTCGGACAGCGCCCAGGCCAGCGCGATGATGACGCAAATTCCGAGCGCCGACTGGAGATGCGGTAAAAGCGACACGAACGACCCCCGATTGGACAGTCGACATTAGGGCAAAACCTTGCCGAGAGAAGCGGCCCTCGCATGACATGCACAGGCTGAGCCGCTAGAATCGCGCGCGAAGCAGGGGCGCAAGCGTGAGCCGGATTGAATCCTACCTGACGGCGGAGAACATCGCCTCGGCCTTGGGCGTAATCAACATCGTCCTGCTGGTCCGGCGCAGCATCTGGAACTATCCATTCGGCATCGCGATGGTGACGCTCTACGGCTATGTCTTCTTCGAGGCGCGACTGTTTTCCGACGCTGCCCTTCAGGTCTTCTTCTTCGTGGTGCAGATCTATGGTTGGTGGAACTGGTACCATGCCCGCGACAGCAGCGGCCTGGCCCGGGTCGAACTGATGACACCCAAGTCCCGGCTGGCGTGGATCGGCGTCATCGCGGTCTTCAACCTCGCCGATGCCTGGTTTTTGGCGAACCACACCAGCGACGTGGCCCCCTGGCTGGACGCCAACACCACCGCCATGAGCGTCGTGGCCCAATACCTCCTGTCGGTCCGCAAGATCGAAAACTGGATTTTGTGGATCGTCACTGATGTCGTGCAGATCGGACTCTATTACTGGAAGGGATTGTATCCGACGACTGGCCTGTATGTGTTGTTCCTGATCATTTCCACCGTCGGGCTCTATGAGTGGTTGCGCGAATATCGCGCCCATCCGGCGGGAGCAGCGGCTTGAGAACGGTCTGCCTGCATGGGCCCGAATCCACCGGCAAGACCACTTTGGCGCGCGCACTCGCGGCACACTTCAAGACCGTGGCAGTGCCGGAGTATGGCCGGTTCTATTGCGAGATTTTCGGCAATGACTGCGACGTCGACGATCTTCGCGCCATCCGTCGCGGCCATGATCTGCTCGCGGCTGCCGGGCGCCGCAAGGCAAGCAATGTGCTGATTCTGGACACGGACGGCGTGATGACGGCCGTTTGGTGCGACATTCTTTTGGGCTCGCGCCCTGCCGATCTTGACCGCATCGACGATCCGGCGGACCTCTATCTTCTGTGTGACGTCGACGTGCCATTCGAGGCGGACAGCATCCGCTATTTCCCCGATCCGGCGACACGCGCTGAGATGTTTGCGCGGACCAAAGCAGAGCTCGAAAAGCGCAACCTGTCTTTCGTCGTCATTCGCGGCTCGCGCGACGAACGCTTGACCGCCGCCCTTTCGGCCATCACCAACGGATTTCCGGAGCTCTCCTCCGGATGAACAAGTCTCTCTCGCGACCCGGTGAAATCCGCGCGCTGGCGGGCGCGCGCGCCATTCCACCGCTGCTGCTGGTGCTCTATCACTATTGCGAGGGCCATCACTACCGCAACTTCAAGCCATTCGACCTGATCGTGGGCCATGGCTATCTGTGGGTGGAGTTTTTCTTCGTACTTTCGGGCTTCATCCTGACCTATGTCTATGGCGCGCGGGCGCTGGAGTTCTGGCGTGGCAGGACCTATCGCGACTTTCTCGCCGCGCGACTGTCGCGGCTCTATCCGCTGCACCTGGCGATGCTGTTCTACATTCTAGCGATCATGCTGATCCTGAATGCCATGGCGCGCGCGTCCGGCGGCGTGTCGATCTACGAGGAGGCGTATCATCCTGTCGTTACCTGGCAGACTTTCATCGGCAATCTGTTTCTGGTGCAGGCCTGGAACATCTTTCCGTCTCTGTCGTGGAACGGCGCGAGCTGGTTCGTCAGTGTGGAGTTTCTGCTCTGCCTGCTGTTTCCGATCTACGCGATTCTCGCGCGCGGCGGCTGGCTTGGCGCCATCGGCCTGATTGCGGCGGGCGTCGCGGGGCTCACCTTCCTCTCGTTCACCGGCAAGCATGGCCTCGACATCACATTCCACAACGGAATCTTCCGCGGCATGAGCGCCTTCGCGGTCGGAGTAGGCCTGTGCGTTCTCTACGGCAAAACCAAGACGCTCGGAGACGCGCTTCCCGAATGGGCAATCTCGCTGGCGCAGGGGGTGGTGCTGCTGTGGCTGGCATGGGGCATGTTCGACAATGGCTGGTCGCACACGCCGCGCGACATCTACACTGTGCTGCCAATGCTGGCGCTGGTTTATGTTCTGGCCTTCGACCGCGGCTTCGCCGCACGCTTCATGCAGACGCGCGCGCTGACCAAACTGGGCGAATGGTCCTATGCCATTTATATGGGCCAGACGGCTTGGCTGCAGCTCATCCGTTTCTTCGAGAGGGCCTATCCGCCCGACGACACGCTGATATTGGGCGTGCGCTTCGGCGACCTGATCTGGTGGCCCGAACCATTCCTTCTTCTGCTTGTCTGCGTCGGTTGGGGCGCTTTGCTCTGCACGTTCATTGAAATTCCGGCAAACCTGGCCCTGCGTCGCTTTTTCACGAGGCGCTCGGTCGCGGCTTGACCCATAAACGGGCCTGCGCCATCACTCTGGCCCTCTTATCGCAACGGGAGTTTTCGCCATGACCATCGACTTCAAGGGCAAGGTCGCCATCGTCACCGGAGCCGGCGGCGGGCTCGGTCGCTGCCACGCCATCGAGCTGGCCAAGCGCGGCGCGAAGGTCGTGGTCAACGATCTGGGCGGCGCGGTCGACGGTACGGGCGGCAACTCCGCGGCGGCGGAAGCCGTCGTCGCCGAGATCAAGGCGGCCGGCGGCATGGCGATGGCGAACGGCGCCTCGGTCAGCGACGACGCAGGCGTCGATCATCTCGTCAAGCAAACTATGGACGCGTGGGGGCGTGTCGATATCCTCATCGCCAATGCCGGCATCCTGCGCGACAAGAGCTTCTCCAAGATGGAGATGAAGGATTTCGACGCGGTGATGGCCGTGCATCTCATGGGTACGGTGAAGCCCTGCAAGGCTTTGTGGGAGACGTTCAAGAAGCAGCAATATGGCCGCATCGTCGTCACCACCTCGTCGACGGGCCTGTACGGCAATTTCGGACAGACCAATTACGGCGCGGCGAAGCTGAGCCTCGTGGGCTTCATGAACACGCTCAAGCTCGAAGGCGCCAAGGACAACATCAAGGTCAACGCCATCTGCCCGGTCGCCGGCACGCGCATGACGGAAAATCTCATGCCGCCGAACGTCCTGGCGCTGCTCAAGCCGGAATATGTGACGCCGGGCGTCGTCTATCTCGTCAGCGAAGATGCGCCGACCGGCGTGATCCTGACGGCGGCGGCCGGCGTGTTCGCGGCGGCGCAGCTCGTCGAGACCGACGGCATCAATCTCGGCCACAACGCAACGGCCGACGACGTCGCTGCCAACTGGGCCAAAATCAGCGATTTCACCGGTGCCAAGCATTACAGCCAAGGCGGCGAGCAGAGCGCCAAATTCTTCGCCCGCGTCAACGACAAGCCGGTGGTGGGGTAGATTCCAAAACTTTCCTCCCCCGTTGTTACGCGGGTGGTGCTGAGCGAAGCGAAGCGGAGGGGGCGACACGGCTTCAC
>JANYBR010000517.1 GCA_025360685.1 Pseudomonadota bacterium | reverse complement strand
GTTTCAATCATCCTGGTCCTGCGAGATTTATTCTGACCCGAGCGATGAGGACAGTCCGATAGGAACAGTTGAAGTGCTCTTTTCTGAGCTTCCGGTCGATGCGTGGAACGGTCTCAGCAACGAACAAAAGAGAAGTCTTGGCATTGCTGACGGTGCCGGGGTCTCTATCGTGCGGGCAGGCCGAGAGGTGGACTATGGCTGGTTCTTTATGGGCGCCAAGCGGCGCGAGAACTATGACGACTGGTGGCGTTGCGAGGTTCGGTTCGAGCCCGTATTGGACGAAGCCTTCGGCATCACCCACACGAAGCAGCAAATCCGCCCGAAAGAGTACTTGAGTGAGGTGCTGAATGGATTCATGGAGACGACGGCAAAGGCACTCAATGCGCGAGCGCGCGATACCTTCGCTTCGATCAAGCTGAGTAAAGCGTCAACATCCGCAGAGCAGGTGGCAGCGGCCCGCGATTGGCGAATGAAGCCGCTGCCGCCGCGGACCACAAACGGTACGGTGCGTGCGGACTACAAGCTGCTCTTCGAACGCAATCCAACGCTGCGCGGAATTCAAGAGGCAGACGCACCAACATATCACCTCCTTGAGGACGAGGTCGGCTCGTCGCTTTTTCTCGACTCTATTCGCGTCGGCAATGCGATCGTTGGCGTCGTGAATCCGAGGCACCAATTTTATCGGCAACTTTATGAACCGATCATGTCTGGGAAGGAAATTGATGGAGTGCAACTCGCAAGTGCTATGAGATTGACGGTTCTCGCGGCGGCTCGCGCGGAGGCGAGTTTTACGAACCCTGTGGAGCGCAAAGTGCTGGAGGCTTTCAGAACCGAGTGGAGCCAGGCGATGGATGTGCTGTTGGCGAAGCGATGAAAGGTTGGATTCAACTCACTACCGAAGCGATTGAAGCGAAAGAGCCGGCAACGTTTCTGCGTGACACCCTGAAGCTGCTCTACCCAGCAAGCGAAGTCGGTGTTGCCGAGGAGCTTGATGCTTCTAACACGGAGGAACTGATCGCCGCAGCAATGGAGCGCGCGCGGCGAATGAAGGACCCCGATAACCGCGCGTGGGGCGTGTCCCTGACTGGAGTGTTGGGTGACCTTCTGCAGCAAGGGTGGCTACTCAAGTTCGCGCGCAAGCACTTGTGGGGGCTGCGACCGCTCGCCGGCATGACGCGCGAAGCGCTACGCGAGCGCCTTCTCGTGCGCAGGGACGAACAACTCGCCAAACAGTCGGTACGAGCATTCGTCAAAGATATGGAGCGGTGGCGCCTCTATCGTGGACAGCGCACCTCTGTCATCTGCCTCCTCCGGGACGGAAGGCCGCTCGCAGAAAAGCTGGCGAGCGGAACGCCGCTTTCCGATCTGATTGACCCATACATCCAGTTCGTCTCCGCGAACAGCACGTGCGAGCTGACCGGGCTGAAGACGCAAGACATCTGGAGGTACTTCCGGCACACGTGGTCGAATCCCTATGAAAGCGTGCCCGGGAGATCGCTGCAATTCATTGTGAGAGACCGTGCCGCCCCATTCCATCCTGTCATGGGCATCGCCGCGCTGAGCAGCGCAGCCGTGCGTCTTGGCCCGCGTGATCGATTCATCGGATGGGATACTGACCTCGCCGCGGACGCACTCCTTAGTTCACCGGATGCGCAGTGGGGGGGGTGGGCGGCAAAAGTCCTGCAGACAGCGATCGGTGAGATATACAAAGTCGATCTTGTGCGGGACGGACTCCTACCGGCAGACCAAAGGTGCTGGACGCAGGAGATCGCGGTGACAATGGCCCGAGTTGGCGCAGATGCGAAGGCTCAGCACCATCGATTGATGGCGGCCCAAGAGTACAAAGCCGCGGCTGATATCTGGACCGAAGAAGCGTGCGCAGCACGCGCAGAGATGCCACTCTTTCGAGCCAAAAGGTCCCTTGAGTTGTCCAAGCTCATTCCGCTCCTCTTCCAAATCGAGAACAAGTGTCCAAGCGAGCCCGAGAGAAGGGACCTCTTGGGCAAGGTGATTCGCATTGCCCGCGGCAAGACCGTCGGAACCGAAATCGCGGATTTGACGGTATGCGGGGCGATCGCTCCGTACTCGCACTTGAATGCAGGCAAGCTCGTTGCGATGCTCGCAACGACTCCTGCAGTTATCGCCGAATACAAGCGGCGCTATGCCGGATCGCCGGGTGTGATCGCCTCATCGATGGCGGGAAGGCCAATCGGTAGGCCGGCGAATCTTTGCTACATCGGCACGACGAGCCTGTACGGCCGAAGGCCAAATCAATACGACCGGCTTAGCATGCCCGCGGAACTCGTTGGCGGCGCTCCCGGCCAAGCCATTCGCTACGAATTCGTTCGCGATGCAACTGACTCGCGCACGCAGGGGGTTGGAACCTTCCAATTTTCATCGAAGACGCTCAAGGGGCTGGAGCGCTTCGTGTCGAGTCGGCGCGGTGGTTGGAAAGCCAACAACCTCTTTGGCGAAGGAACAAGCCCCAAATTGCGCGGGCTACGGGACGGCTTGATGGCGTTAGGATTGAACGCGGACGAATTACTCATTCACGGTATCGAACGCTGCATGTACGGGGTCAAACTCGCCCGAAATCTAGATCGCTATCTTCTCGGCATGGCTGAATCGCCGGAATGGGTCTTCGATCTCGACGCGGATTCAACTGCTCAAGTTTCCCGATGGTGGGCGGCGCGCTGGGCGCAATCGCGATCTGATCGAAAGGATGTTCTTGCCCTTATTCGACGCGAAGGCCTTGCGCATCCCATTCGACACGGCGGCAGAGTGCGACTTCCCGAACAAGAGAACGGACAAGGCGAGTTGATCTGAGCCGGGCGCCGGGCATATCTCAAGCCTCACGCACAGGACGTTCGCAAAGACAAGCGATGGATTAATTCTCGCCTTCGCAACGCCCGTGCGCCCTTGCCGACATGAGATAGAGGCCCGAAAGCGGATGCTGAACTACCTCCGCATCGCCCGCGCCATCACCGCCGCGAGAATCTTGCGACGCTCGCATGCTTCATCCCGACTGATCCGCTTCGGTCGCACGCGCACCGTGTAGCCGCGCACAACAGACACCGTGGGCCCTAGCTCGCCGTTGCCATCATCGAGCGAGTTCGTAAGTTCTTCGTCCGAACTTCTCACGCCGCGTGCGGTAAGGCTCACTTGGCCTGAGCCAGCCGCCAGAGCATGCGTCCCCTGCACCCCTGTCTTGCCAATGGAAAGGGCGACGCCGCAGCCGCACGACGCACACACGGTGGCGCGCGCGGTTTTGGGTACATCGGGGGTGCCCATACGGGTGAAGGCGCGAGGCTCTTCCTAGTCCTCGCCGATGATCTTCTTGAGCTTGCGCTCATAGATGCGCATCGCGTGCCCTTCGAGACGCCGTATCACTTGTGGCGGCAAGTCGGTCCGTTGCCGCAATTCCTCCCGCTCATGTTCGTACCCATTCTCCAACTCCTCGATCCGCCGCCGCAGTGCTCTGTCCTCAGCGTCAGCCGAAGTACCGTCATCAAGCGCCAATGCCTCAACGTCGAACGGCTCATGGAAGAAATCGAGGTAGAGATCGCGGGCGGTGATCTCGATAAGAAAGCACACCGCATCAGCGCTTCCTGATACGCGATGCACTATTCTGTTTTCCACCTTGTCATCAGGCCAGAGCGGATTTCTTGACTGTTTGAATGAATGGCGGTCCGCTTGGTGTTGGTCTCCGACGAATACCTTGACGCCCAGGTCTCCAGTTCCTCGCAATTCCTCGTGGGCGTAGACATCGATCACATGCGCATACCGATATGGGTCGTACCCCGCCACTACCGACCAGGGCGGAGGCGTGATCGGCGGCGAATAGACTTTCGCCTCGTACGATCTATCCTCGACATGCACCGTGCATCGGCTTTCGACGATGCGGTGCCGCCCCGGCATCGGGGCGAAAGGGGAACGCTCCGGCTCGTCAGGCGGCGGAAGTGCTGGAACAGGTCTCGTCGACGGAATTTTCGAAGTTGAATCTCCGGCACCAAGCAGGAATAGCCCGCCGAGGATCAAGACAGGGTGCACGATATGTCTCCTTTAGAAGAGGGAAAGCAACTGCGCTCGCGTGGCGACCACGCGGTCGCGCGCACTGATGCGCCCCGAGGTGAAGTGCTGCCGCGGGTCGTATGCCGTCCCTTCCGTCGCCCGCCAGTACTCAGCTAAGGTGAGCCAGATCGGGCCGAGCGGGTTGGCGAGGTAGGCGGCGCTCGTGGCGAGCCAGTGCTGGTTCTTGAGGACGGAGGGCGTTCGCGTATGCACATCGTCAGGTCGGTGAATCTGCAAGAGCCGTTCGGCGATGGCGTTGCGGCGCTCCTCGCTTGGGAAGATGTACAGCACGCGGAACGGGTGCTCTTTGAACGCTTCTTTCGGTGCGCCACTGCGACGCGCGAAACCGCCGGTGGCGTAGAAGCGGTGGTATCCCCACGCCTTCTTCATGAGTTGCCGCCCGGCCTCCTTGGCGCGGTCGTATTCGAGGAAGAAGCTGTGCTCCGCCTCTTTGCCATCGGAGACCATCACGAAGGCATCCGGCTTCAAGATGAAGCGCCTGCCGCCCTCTAACTCGTCGGTCTCAAACTGAAAGAGCGCGGGCCAGGTGAGGAACTCCTCGATCCTGAGGCGTGGCTCGGCGCGCACGGCGGCCACCAGGGCGACTTTGTGATCAATGAGCTTGACCTCGTGCGCGAGCGTCGTTTGCGCGAGCGACACGCGATCAATGAAGTGCTCCCATGACATCTTAGGGAACGCCGCCAAGTGAACGGTGCTCCTCAGCGCATCGAATCCCTTCCGTCCGAGCGAGAGGAGCGACGGGAAGAAGTGTCCGGGATTGGTCGGAGGGCGGTGCTCCCGGACATAGCCCGCGCACGCAAGCTTTCCGAGGCGCTTCTTTGCGACCTCGTAGCTGCCGCCGAAGTACAGGCCGGCGGCCTGCGCCCGCGTCATCACCCGCGACTCAAGCAACCCATAGAAGAGCCGTGCGTCGCGCGCTTGGAGCACCGGGTCGCGTTCCACGCTACGCGTCATCGCTCGCTCCTTCATCGCGCGGACTGCGGCGCCGGCGAGCGAAGGCCGGAAGGTCGTTGCCCTCTTCCTTTGCTTCGTTGTGATCCAACAGCGGGCGATCGAGCATTGCAAGGTTCGCTACCGCGACCGCTTTCGACAGCGCGAACGGCAATTGCGCGAGCGCGAGCGCTTTTGTATGCTCAACAAGCATCGGGCCGGAAGACGAGTCCGGCATGTCGCGCGTCCGCATTAGGATAGGCGCCGAGGATTCGGCGAGCTTCACAATTGCAGCGCGCGCGGGAAGCCCGGCGATGAGCTGATCGAACGCGAAGAGCTGGTTTTCGACGCTCTCGAAGGTGCGGCTGCTCACTCGCTCGCGGATGATCGGCCGCATCCGCACCGACTGCGACCAGCTCGTCCCTTTTGCGCGACCCTCCGCGGTGCCGGCTGAGGCCGAGTACGTCTCCGACGAGGAAGTCCCGTCTTGCACGCTCGTCGCCTCGCTCCCGCTTTCGCTGATGCTTGTATTCGCGGTGCCGAGGGCGCCGCCACCCGTCGCGTCGTATTCGATCGGAACGCTTTCCCCGATGCCGTTTTGCCACCCCGAGCCGTGCTGCAAACCCTCCGTGTGTGAGATGCCCTCGCTAGCCCCCACGGAAGTGCTTTGCGTTCGCGTTCTGGACTCGGTTGTGCTTCCGCCGCGAAGCACCTCGCGAATCTCTTCGTGGTCAACCACCTGAAAGCTGGTGATCTCGTTCTTTACCTTGTCCACGTCTACCTCGCCGAGGAAGACTGCACGCGTAAGCGGGCGCAGGTCTTCCTCGTCACTCGAAGCACGAAAGACGATCTTGTTGCCGGTGTTGCCGATGATGGCGTGATAGATGGCGTCGCCCTGCTGTCCACCGTTGTCGCGAAGCTGCGAAACAAGCTGGTTTGCGAGCGTGAAGTACAGGCCATACCCACGAGCGCGGGCGAGCTGCTTCGCGATAGTCGGCGTGAGCATCGTTTGGAACTCATCGATGTAGGCGTAGAAGCCTTTCACCGCGGCACAGCCGCGCTTTCCGCGGCGCCGCGCGGCTTGCCAAAGATCGGCGAGAAGGAGCGCGCCAACCATCCGCGCATCGGTCTCCGTCACTTTGTTGCCTTCGGTGGCGAGTGAGACGAGCACGATGGCGCCGATATCGAGCGCCCAGTCAAAGTCAAAGCTTGCGGTCGTCTGACCGAACATGTGCCGCAGCAACTGATTGCTGAGCGGACCGAACATGCGGTTCGCGAACGCGAGCGTCTCTTCATCGAACTGCCGCCCTGTCTTGTCGGTGATGCTCTTGTTGTTGATGCGCGAGAGATTCGCGAGCGCGATCGGATCGGTGACGTGCTTCGCGAGCTTTTCGCGCAAGTCGACGCGCAAGGGGTCTAAGACCAAGGGCGCGTGCGCGAGGCTCATGTCCGCCTCGATAAGGGCCCGCAGGATCGTGACCGCCGTCCGATACAAGGTCGGCTTCGCCATCACGTCGGTGTCTCCGAAGGCAACTGTGATCGCTTCGAGCAGATTGAGCGCGGTGACTGCGGGATCGTCTTCCGCGCGCCGCCTCAGGAGGTTGTATCCGATGACATGGTCGTCGCGGCGCAGGTCGATCAAGACGATCGGCCGGTGGGAGTACTCCGGATGCTCTGCGAGCCGGCGAACGATCTGGTCGTACGTTTCGCCGTCGGGATCAAGCAAAAGCAACCCGTGCTGCGATCGCGACCACTGCTCGATGTCTTGCCAGACCATCGAAGCCTGCAGTCGCGATTTGCCGGTGCCGGTCCGCCCGGTAAGCCACGTGTGGAGCCGGCGCTCCGCTTCAGAAAGCACAACGGGACGACCAGAGCCGTCAGTCCCCAGCACTAAGTCGTTTCCGCGATAGCGCATCAACTGTCCTCCTTGCCGTGGTGGTTACGGAAAGGACGTAAGCGAAGCGCATGCACTCGCATCGAACACGGGCGCGGTCAATCGCCACGTCACGTATTCGGGCTACCCGTTCGAGCTACGCCGGGTATCTTCTGCGAGGCCAAAGCCCTGACAGCATTGCGCCTGTCTATGAGCCGTCTTCGTTTGCGTCCAAAACAAAACGCGAGAAGGCGGAATGCGGGTCGCAAGCTTTCAGGATCGCAGAGTGTCTCTTTGCGATAGAAAGCTCGGTCGAGGGCGGCAATCGCCAAGGGCGGCAATTCCGCGATCGGACCCTGATCCGAGTCGCAAACGTCCCGATGCGATCAAGTGTCGATCGAGCGTTTGTTGTGGCGATCCGCCTGATGGCGATCCCCACGCTCACGACCCTCATCTGGGTCGGCGGCTTCCGCGATTCCGAGCTGTGCTCTAGGAATCAGGAGCCTTGGGCTGCATCACGAATCACCAGGCGGCGATTCCACAGCGGCATCTCTCAACAAAAACGCTGCGCTCTTTCGGCAACGCAACTGAAGTTTAGGGCAACTCGGGTGTGCGTGACAAGTACTAGGAATCTGATTTCGCAGTTCCTGGCGCTTCAGCCGTCACTGCGTCTGTCTTCTGCGCTCCCCTTGTCCCAGGTGTTGCAACCGTTGCCCTTGTGTTCTCTTGGCATCCCATTCGCGGGGGGTTGTCGGGCGCCAAAAGTGACGAGCGCGGCTTTGCGCGATCGATCACTGCGTATTTCGGCGAACGTGACCGA
>JANYBR010000369.1 GCA_025360685.1 Pseudomonadota bacterium | reverse complement strand
TGAGGCTGCCGCTCGGCACCACATGTCCGAATCTGCGGTGAAAGTCGGTGTGCACCGGGGACTCAAGTGGCTTGGAGCCAGGATCGAGGGCGAGGAGTCATGAAGACCGACGATCTCATCGCCGCACTTGCCAGTGATGCGTCGCCGACGTCACGGCACGCCGTTGGCCGCACGCTTGGTCTCGGCCTTGCGGTCGGCGTGGTTGTGTCCGTTGCGATGATGGTGCTCTGGCTTGGCGTGCGCGCCGATCTGATGCACGCGATGATGACGGGTCCATTCTGGATGAAGTTCGCCTATGCGTTGAGCGTTGCCGTACTCGGCTTCGGATTGATCGATCGTCTGGCGCGACCGGACGGCGAGGGCGGCGTGTTTGGACCGTTGATCCTTGCTCCGTTGGCCATAATGGTGGCGTTGGCAGGATACCAGCTCGTGGGCGCCCCGGAAGAACTACGGATGAAACTGATGCTGGGCGGCTCGTATCAGGTCTGCGCTCGCAACATTGTGATCCTGTCCGCGCCGATCTTCTTCGGCCTGTTCTGGGCCTTGCGCGCGCTGGCGCCCACGCGGCTGATCCTGGCGGGAGCCGTGGCAGGCGTGCTCGCCGGTGCGGCCGGGACGTTGATTTACGCCTTCCATTGCACGGAAAGTGCGGCGCCTTTCGTGGCTATTTGGTACACGCTGGGGATCGTTGCGGTGGGTGCATTTGGCGCGTTGCTGGGCCGATCGGTTCTGCGCTGGTGAGTTGATCCGTCCTTGCCGTGTAACCGTATCCACCTGTCATGCGTATAGTGATTTGGGTGCGAGAGGAGAGATTCATGAACGCAACTTCGCACAACATTGGAATTCTGGCCTTGGTGGCCGTGCTGGCCGGAACCGGCCTTTACGAATATGCGCAGGCTGACTCGATCGACCGGGCCATTGCGGTGGCGGCACAGGATGCACCCAAGGCCGGGGCGCCCGCGAGCGAGACCGCCGTCCTGGCCGGCGGCTGCTTCTGGGGCATGCAGGGTGTGTTCGAGCATGTCCGTGGCGTGACGAAGGTCGTGGCCGGCTACTCGGGCGGCGCCAAGGCGACGGCGCTTTATCCGCTGGTCGGTACCGAGACGACGGGCCACGCGGAGTCCGTGCAGATTACCTTCGATCCGCGCCAGGTGTCCTTCGGCGAAATCCTGCGCATCTACTTCTCGGTGGCACACGATCCGACAGAGTTGGATCGTCAAGGCCCGGACAGGGGCTCGAGCTATCGCTCCGAGATCTTCTTCGCCTCAGCCATGCAGGAAAAAGTCGCGCGCGCATATGTGACGCAGCTGACGGCAGCGCACACGTTCCCGTCGCCGATCGTCACGAAAATCGAAAAGCTGAACGGTTTCTACGCGGCCGAGGGCTATCATCAGGATTTCCTGATCCACAATCCGACCTATCCCTACATCGTCTACAACGATCTGCCGAAGATCGAGGCGTTGAAGCGCGTTTTTCCCACACTGTACCGCGACAAGCCCGTGATGCTGGCAGTAAACGGCGCGCAGTAGCTACGCCAAGGTCCCGTCGAGGAAATCGAACACCGTTGCCTTGAACAGCGCGTGTGGAATCGCAGAGAAGTGATCGCAGCCGGGCAGGGTGACCGCGCGGCCGTCGGGAAACACTTTGGCAAGGCCTTCGGGATCGCCTGCCAGCTCGTCGCGCGCTCCAGCAACGACGAGCACCGGCACGTCCAGCTTGGCGAGTTCCTCTTTCGTGAAGGGCTCGTCCTTGGCCCGCGTCAACGCCGCGAGAGCCAGCCTGTCTTCGCCCTGATCGTCGGCGAACTGGCGAAAGCTTTTCAGCATCGGTTCGGTGATGGTTTCCGGATCGACGGCTTCCATGGCATCTGCCATCGGATTGTCCGCCATCTCGCGCTTCTCGAACAGCTTCTCGCCGGCACCGCCGAGGGTGAGCGTGGCAAAGCGGTGCGGTGCCTTCAACGCCGCCGCCAGCGCCAGCCGCGAACCCATCGAGAAGCCCATGATATGCGCGCGCTCGATGTCCAGGTGATCCATTAGCGCCAGGATGTCGCCGGCCATATTCTCGCGGCCATATCGTGCCGAGTCGTGCGGCTTGGCGCTCTCGCCATGACCGCGGCAGTCCATTGCGATCATGCGGATGCGTCGCCGTTCAAACGCGCCATACCAGCCGAGCCGCTGCCAGTTTTCTTTGCGGTTCGACGTGAAGCCATGGACGAGAATGATCGGCCGGCCCTCTCCGGGTCCGCCGATATCGTCATATGCGAGGGGTAGCCCGCCGGATTCGAAAGTCGCCATCCATGCATTGTCCGGGGAAGAACGCGGCTGCACAACCGGAAACTGTCGATCCCAGCCTTCCTCGTATTCCGTCATCGCCCGCTTTATGCGGGCGACCCAATTTGGCAAGAAAGATGGGTTGCCCGGACGAGCCGGGCAATGACGAAATGGGTTGGGCGGGTTTTGTTTGTGCCGTCTTCCTAGGCCGGCTTGAATGTCAGCGCCAGGCCGTCCATGCAGTAGCGCAGGCCCGTAGGCTTGGGACCATCGTCGAAGACGTGGCCGAGATGGCCGCCGCAGCGCCGGCAATGCACCTCAGTGCGGGATTCGATCCAGCTCCTGTCCGTCGTGGTTTCGATCGCGTTTGGCAGCGGCTGCCAGAAACTCGGCCAGCCCGTGCCGCTGTCGAACTTGGTGGTCGAGGCAAACAGCGGCAGCGCACAGCCACGGCACAGGAACGTCCCCTTGCGATGCTCCTTGAGCAGCGCGCTCGTCCAGGGCGCCTCGGTGCCCTGCTGGCGCAAGATATTGTACTCGGCTGTCGACAGCAGCTTGCGCCATTCGGCATCGGTGTGTGTGACCTCGTAGGTTTTCGCAGATGCCGGCATGCCGGTCAGCGCCATTCCGGCGCTTCCGACGAGCAGCAACTGCAAAAGATTGCGCCGTGATTGCATTGAATGTCTCCGTTTCAACTTTTGTCCTGATCGACCATACGCATCACATCCGCCGACGAGCCTTTGGGCGCGGCCACTTCGACGATGCGATCGTCGACATCGTCATACTCAAGCCGCAAGGCCTTCGAGATCACTGCATGCATGTCGTACATGCCCACGATGTAGGTGAATTCCAGTATTTCTTCGTCGGAAAGGTGTTTTTTGAGCGTCGCGAATACGCCATCCGCGACTCTTCCGCCGTCATAGACCATCGCGTCCGTGTAGGCGAGCAGCGCGCGCTCGATCTCGCTGTAGCAGGTCGCAACTTGCCAGTGCGGGATCGCCGCAATTTTTTCCTCGGAGAGGCCGACCCCGCGCGATGCCTTACAATGTTGCGAGAATACGAATTGACTGCCACGCGCCCAGCCGACCCTGGTTTGGCCGATTTCGCGCAATTTCGGATCGAGCTTGCGCTCGCCGCGATAGAACTGGAAGCCGGCGACAGCATGGTCGAATGCGTCGGGGACGAGGGCGAACACCGTCCACCAGTTGCCGGACGTACCGGTGTCGGTTCCCGGCTCTGTAACGGGATCGCGGTCGCCGAACAGCGACTTGTAGACGGCTTGTGCAAAGGGATGGGCCGCATCTCTTCCTACCTGGCGCAATCTCGGCATGGCGTCACTCCTCGTATTTCGTTTGTGACAACGCATTGGTTACAGCCAGAAACTCCGGCAGCTTCATGATTTCGTTGTAGTGGGTGAAGGAAGCGCGGCTGGCGTCCAGGCTTTTACGCTGGCCCTTCAGCAGCAGATCATAGATTTCCTCCAGCCGCCTTGTTACCGCGAGCAGGGCAGAGATGGGATAGAGGATGATCTTGTAACCCAGGGATTCGAGCTCTCTGGCGGTCAGCAGCGGCGTTTTGCCGTCCTCGACGAGGTTGGCCACCAGCGGTGTGCCTTTGAAAGTCTCCGCCACGCGGCGCAGCTCTTCCTCACTGCGGGGTGCCTCTATGAACAGAATATCGGCGCCGGCTCTCAGGAATGTTTCGCCGCGCGCCAGCGCCTCGTCAAGGCCGTGCGTCGCGCACGCATCGGTACGGGCGATGATCTTGAACGACTTGCCGGAGCGCGCATCAGCCGCGGCGCGGATCTTTTGCGCCGCTTCGGTCCGCGAGACGACTTCCTTGTCTTCCATATGTCCGCAGCGCTTGGGCAGCACTTGGTCCTCGAGCTGGATCGCCGCGGCGCCGACGCGCTCGTAGGCTCGCGTGAGCTTGGCCACGTTCAACGGCCCGCCATGGCCGTTGTCGCCGTCGGCAATCAGCGGCACAGGCGCGCAGGCGCTGGCGATCACGCCGACACGCTCGATCATCTCCGCCGCGCTGACGAGACCGATATCTGGGACTCCAAACTCCGCTCCCGCCACCCCAAAACCGGTCATGTACAAAAGCTTGGCGCCTGCTCGCGCCGCAATGCGCGCGGAGAGGGCGTCGAAAACACCCGGAACGATGATGGCGTCGGGAGCCTTTAGAATTTCGTCGAGTGTGGACATCGTGGTCGCGCTTTTACCCCAGAAGGGTCTTTGTATCAGAGCGATGCAGCTTCCTGAAATTGCAGCTCGTACAGTGTGTTGTAGAGCCCGCCCCTGGCAATCAGTTCCTCGTGCGTGCCGATCTCGCGCACATGCCCCTCCGTCAACACCACGATCCGATGGGCATCTTTGATGGTCTGAAGGCGGTGCGCGATGATCACCGAAGTGCGCCCCTCGGTCAGCTTCAGCAGCGCGTCCTGGATCACCAGTTCGGTCTCCGTGTCGATGCTGGCAGTGGCCTCGTCGAGCACCAGTACTTCCGGATTCATTGCCAATACGCGCGCGAACGCCAGCAGCTGGCGCTGTCCGTGGCTGAGATTGCGACCGCGTTCATTCAACGGCGTGTCATAGCCTTGCGGCAGCGCGCGGATGAACGGATCGGCGTGCACCAGTTTCGCGGCATGCTCGGCCACCTCGCGCGTGATGCGCGGATCGGACAGAGCGATATTGTCGTAGACCGTGCCGGAGAAGATGTGGAAGTCCTGCAGCACCACTCCAATGCGCCGGCGAATGTCGGCCGGGCGCATCTGCATGATATCGATGCCGTCGAGGAAGATGCTGCGGCCCGGCACGTCGTAGAAGCGGCAGAGCAGGCGGATCAGGCTTGTCTTACCCGATCCCGTCGGTCCGACGATGGCAATCCGCTCGCCCGGATTGATCGTGAAGCTGACGTCCTTGAGGATCGGATGCTCCGGAATGTAGCCGAAGGTGAGGTGACGAAAATCCACGCGGCCTTCCAGCGTGGCGGGCAGGGCAACGGGATGTTCCGGTTCCTTCAATGCTTCCTTCCAGTCCAGCGCCTGGAAAATGCGCTCGCCGCTCGCCATGGCGCGGAAGACGATGTTCCACTGCTCACCCATCGCCACGATGGGGCGGAACAGCATGTCGAGGAACTGCGTGAACAATAGCAACACGCCCACCGTCATCTCGCCGCCCAGTACGAGATGGCCGCCGAACCACACGATGACGGCGATGCCGATATAGTTCATGCCGTCGATGAAAGGTCCGTAGAAGCTTTCGATGGTGAGCGCCTTGGTCTCGCTGACGCGGTTCTCGTTGTTGATGCTGCTGTAACGTTCGAAATTGATCTTCTCACGGCCATAGAGCTGCACCACCTCGATGCCGGAGAGATTTTCCTGCAGATTTTCATTCAGCCGCGACACGGTCATGCGGATGACACGGTAGAGCGGACGCGACATGCGCCGGAACAGCCAGGTGAAGAGGCCAGCGATCGGCATCACCGGCAATAGCTCGAAGGTCAGAGTTGGTGACAGGGTCAGCATGATGGTGATGGCGACGAAGAAGGGCACGAACTGACCCGCAAGCTGACCGAAGCCGGCGAAGAGTTCGAACAAGGTTTCCACGTCGTTGGCCACGCGCGTCATGACGCGGCCCACGGCCACGCGGTCGTAGAAGCTCGATGGCAAATGCTCCAGATGTTCGAACAGGTCGCAGCGCAGGTCGCGCAAGGTATTCAGTGTCGCGCGCCCGAACAGGATGCCGAACCCACGCCCCAGCGCAGCGGCCAGGCATATCCAGATCATGTATTGGATGCAGGCCGCGATGAGCGGCGTGACGGACAGCGTGGCCGCGATCCAGTGGTTGAACGCCTGCTGGCCAAGATCGGCCAGCTCCGGCCCTTGATGCTTCAGCACGATGCCGTCGACCAGCACGCGGCTCATGACGGTCGGCGCCATGATCGACGCCACGGCCGCCAACAGAACCAGCACCAGCGAACCGATGGCCTGGCCGCGATAGGGCCGCATCCAGCGCATCAGGCGCCGTACCTGTCCGACATCCAAGTTCTTGCCATAGACGTCGTCGTCGAACGCACCCTTCAGGCGACGTGGGAGGTCGGGAAGACGGCCGGCGGTGGCGTCCGTCATTTGGCCGCCTCGACCGTGTGACCTGTCTCGCGTTCGAGCTCGTGAACGAGTTCCTCGCGGCGGCCTTGCACGCGCGCAAAATTGGCGTAGATGCCGCCTCTCGCCATCAGCTCTGCATGCGTGCCGAGTTCGACGACTTTTCCTGCGTCCAAAACCACAATCCGGTCGGCGTGGCGTGCGGTCGAGACGCGATGCGATACGAGCATCGTCGTCCGTCCGGCGCGCAGCTGCTTTAGCCGCGAGAGAATGTGTTCTTCGGTTTCCGTGTCGACGCTGGAAAAACAATCGTCCAGCAGCAGCACGGGCGTGTCGCGGATCAGGCCGCGCGCCAGGCTGGTACGCTGCTTCTGCCCGCCCGACAGGGTCACGCCGCGCTCGCCGACCAGAGTGCGCAGATGATCGGGGAAACGCTGGATCGTGTCCTCCAGATCGGCGGCTTCTGCGGCGTTCCAGATTTCGTCCGTCTCGCGCTTGGGATTGTCGTAGGAGATGTTGCGCCCCAACTCGTCGGCGAACAGGAACGGATCCTGGGGCACGAGCGCAATCTGGCCGCGCACCTGCGCGATCGGCAACAGACGGATGTCCCGTCCGTCGAGATAGACGGTGCCGGGCGGCGGATCGAGCAGCCGCACGATGGAACGCAGCAAGGTCGACTTGCCCGAACCGACCCGGCCCAGGATGGCGATCATCTCGCCTCCCTTCACGTGCAACGACACGTCGTCGAGCGCGGCCTGACCCATCACCATGTTGTTCTGGTCGGAACCGCGCGCATCCTTGGCGGACGCGCGGCGCGGATAGGTATAGGACAGGTGCTGCAACTTGATGTCGCCGCCGATCTTGTCCAGCGGCCGCGCGTCCGGCGCGTCGCGAATCTCCGGTTCGTAGTCCAGGATCTCGAACAGGCGGGCGGCGCCCGACGAGCCGCGCTGAAACATGGAGACGATCTGGCCCGATTGCTGGATCGGTGCCACGGCCATGCCGAGGTAAAGCGTGAAGGCGGTGAACGTGCCGACTGTCATCTCACCGTGCAGCACCTGATACCCACCGAAACCCATGATGATCATGACGGCGAGGCCGGTGAACACGACCATCCAGGCGTTCAGCGCGGCGTTGAGCACCATCAGCCGGAAATAGTTGTCGGCATAGGCACCGGACACGGACCTGAAGCGGGCCACTTCGCGGTCTTCCTGCGCATGGGTCTGGATGGTGCGGATGCCGTTGAGATTTTCCTGCACGGACTCGGAGAGCGAGGAAAACCCTTCCTGCACGCGTGTCGATTGCTCGTAAATCC
>JANYBR010000363.1 GCA_025360685.1 Pseudomonadota bacterium | reverse complement strand
GTTGATCATTTTGCGCATCACCCCGATGCCGGTACCCATCCAGATGCCACAGGCCGCCAGCAAGAGATTGCCGACCTTTTCGGTGAAAAGCAGATCGATATAATCGGGCGTTGTCAGCCAGACGATGCCCATCACCACCGGCGGCAGCGAGCCGATGATGCCGGCGGACGCCTTGGCTTCCGAGGACATCGCCCTGATCTTGCCTTCCAGGCGCTTTCTGTCGCGCAACACGAAGGCAAGATTGGCCAGGGCCTCCGACAGGTTTCCGCCCGACTTGGCCTGAATGGTCATCACCGTGGCGAAGAAGCCCACTTCGGCCGTGGGCATGTTTTCGTGCATCTTCTTGAGGCCCTGCTCCAGCGTGATGCCGACTTTCAGCCCATCGACCAGCTGGACGAATTCCCCGCCGACCGGATTTGGCGATTCCCGCGCCACGATGCGCAAGGCTTCGTTGGTGGGCAGACCCGAGCGCACCGAGCGCACGATCACGTCGATGGCGCCAGCGAATTCCTTGGTGAAAAGCTTCTTGCGGCGCGCGGACAGATAGCTCAGGACCCAGCGCGGCAGGCCCAGGCTGATGGCGAATACCGCCAGCACCGTCGCCAGCTTCGATTGACCGGATACGAAACAGATGAACAGCGTGACGAGACCGAGAACACCGCAAATGATCCAGAATTTGCGCGGGGTGGTATTGGTGAAGCCCGCCTGCTCCAGCCGGCGGCGCATGGTGGGCTTGGTCTTTTCGCGCAGCGCCTGCTGGTTCTTCTCCACATCCTTGAGCAAGGTGGCGACATTCTTGCGCTTCTGCGCGGCATCCTGTTGCGCCTTGGCGCGGTTGGCGACCTTGGGCGCGCCCAGTGACTTGATCCGTTTTTGCGAGCGTTCGTCGCCGCCGGCAAAGGCAAATGCCACGCCGCCCAATGCCATCATGCCCAGCAGCGCCACCAGGATGATCATTGATTGACCTTGTCGAGCGCGTCCGCGAGTTCGCGTTCCAGATTGTAGTAGCGGGCGCGTTCCCAGAAAGCGGGGCGTACGATGCCGGTGCCGACATGGCGGCCGCGCAAGCGTCCGGATTCGTCCTCGCCTTCCACTTCATAGGTGACGAGATCCTGGGTGATGACGACATCGCCTTCGGTGCCGATCACTTCAGTGATCTTGGTGATGCGGCGCGAACCGTCGCGCAGGCGCTCGGCCTGGACGATGATGTCGATGGAGCCGACGATCATTTCGCGGATGGTTTTCATCGGCAGCGAGAAGCCGCCCATGGTGATCATGGATTCCAGACGGCCCATGGCTTCGCGCGGGCTGTTGGCGTGCAAGGTGCCCATCGAGCCGTCATGGCCGGTGTTCATCGCTTGCAGCAGGTCGAAGGCCTCGGGTCCGCGCACTTCGCCCACGATGATGCGTTCGGGACGCATACGCAGGCAGTTCCTGACCAGGTCGCGCATCGAAATCATGCCCTGGCCTTCCAGATTGGGCGGGCGAGTTTCCAACCGCACCACATGCGGCTGTTGCAGCTGCAGTTCCGCCGCGTCTTCGCAGGTGATGATGCGTTCCTCGGCGTCGATATAGGCGGTGAGACAGTTGAGAAGCGTGGTTTTTCCCGAACCGGTACCGCCGGAGATCAGGATGTTGCAGCGCGAGCGGCCGATGACCTGCAGCACGCGCGCGGCATCCGGGCTGATCGAGCCGAACTTGACCAGGTCGTCCAGGGTCAGCTTGTCTTTCTTGAACTTACGAATGGTGAGCGTGGCGCCGTCCAGCGACAGCGGTGGCCCGATGACGTTGACACGTGACCCGTCCAAGAGGCGCGCATCGCATATCGGCGAGCTTTCATCGACACGGCGGCCGACCTGGCTGACGATGCGCTGGCAGATATTCATCAACTGGGCATTGTCGCGGAAACGGATATTGGTGAGCTGGACCTTGCCGCCGACTTCGATGAAGACGCGATTGGCGCCATTGACCATGATGTCGGCGATGTCGTCGCGGGCGAGCAGCGGCTCCAGCGGACCATAACCCAGAACGTCGTTGCAGATGTCCTGCAACAGATGTTCCTGCTCGGCGATGGACATCACCACCGCCTTGATCGAAATGATCTCGTTGACGATGTCGCGAATTTCCTCGCGCGCCGAATCCGGGTCCAGCTGCGCCAGCTGGGCCAGATCGATGGTGTCGATCAGGGCATTAAAGATGGTCGATTTGATCTGATAATAGTCTTCCGAGCGGCTGTCGGGCACGGCCCGCTGCACCGGCTTGGAGGCCGCGACGGAAACCAGCGGCGGCGGTGCTTTCTCGGATCGCGCCGGCGCCGGGGCGGCTATCGGCGGTACCGCCGCGCCATCGCGGGGCGTGCTCGCCGGCGCGCGCGTCTCCGCCGCT
>JANYBR010000343.1 GCA_025360685.1 Pseudomonadota bacterium | reverse complement strand
CTCGTTTGTCTACGCGATCGCGTTGACGCATTTGCTTTCAAGCGCGAACGAACTTGTCCTGGAACACCACCGAGTGCGATTTTCCGGGCTGTATGTTCTCTGGATGGCGAACGCTTTGCTAATACTGATAGTGAATTGGCTTAGCTTTTGGGGTCTACACACGATCAAGATCTGGACAGTCAGTCAGGTCTTGCTTCAATTCTCGCTTGCAATTGTTCAATACTTCACGTGCTCGCTCTTATTGATCCGGCCAAAGAGCGCGGAGGTGATCGACATGGGTGCCCTCTTTGAGCAGCGTCGAGCAATCATAGCGAGCACGTTTGCCGGTGTTTGGATTGTCTCTATTGCGATAAACTATCTGGATCGAGACGTATTTTTCGGACCGCAGTCCTCAGATTGGCTTTGGGCCAATGGTTTTCTCGTCGGGGCATTTGCGTTTATTGCGCTCGCGGGATGGGCGAGGTCGCGCTTTCTACAATGGGTCGGCGGATTGGGGGTATTTGCGGTCGGCATTCAATTCCTCATCGCCTACACCATTACAAACTGAGCGGCGCTTGCGTTGCCGTGGCGGAAATAGCTCAGCCGCTCATCGCGACCTGAACATAAGACGAGGTATGTTCTGCTTTGCAAGGGAACGTGCGGCTCGCTGCTGAGACACCGAAGTTGACGAGGCAGAGGCATCGGACATGAGTTCTGCGATTGACCGCGTTTGACCCCAAGCGAACGTTCAAGAGGACGATGTGGCGACTTCCCGCAAGCCGGAGCGCCATGCGCCTGACAATTTGCGTCTGGCTCTATTTTGCGTTCGGTCCCGGCTCGCCAAAGACGATCAAGTTGCCGTCGGGATCCTCGACGATGAAATAGTGCGGACCCCATGGATCGCGCTGCAGTGGCGATTGGAACTTCGCACCCGCGGCGAGGAATTCCAGGTAAAGCGTTTTGGCGACGCTCACACGGATGCTGGCTTGGACGAGCATGATCTCGCGGGCGCGGACAGCGGGGTCGATGGCTTGGCCGCGAACCAGGCGCAGGCCCAGCGAAGCGCCACCCCGTCGCACTTCGACATAGAAAGGCGGATCACCGGAAGTCTGGAGTACCTCGAAGCCGAGCACCTCCGCGTAGCAGGCAAGCGCGCGCCGTACGTCGGCGACATAGAGGATCGGCACTGCGAACGCTGGGTCGGACTGCGGGTAGGGCGGCGGCTTTGGCTCGGGCGCATCGGCGGAGGCTCTGGCCCTCAGTTCGCTCCAGCTCTCACAACCATGTTGTCGCGCTAAGAGCGCCTGGGCATCGGAAAGCTTAAACTCAGCGGACAGTATCTCCTGGTCCGACATGGCGGCGAAATTGGGCAGGGTTTCTCGAGCAACGCAGGCCAGATGATAAGAGCGCTCGCGATGAAGGCGCACCAATGCCTTCGCCTGTTTCTTTAGGTTCTCAAGACTGGACATGATCCTGCTGCCTTTGTTTGGAGTAGGACGGGCATGGCCCAGCCGGCCCCCTGGCCGATGCGTCCTACAAGCAGCGCCCATATTCTCAAATGTTCTATCAGCGGCTGTCAACGGGAGAAATGTCCGCATTCCATCGAGAACCGATATTCACCGAATGCGCGGCAGAGCCAGTCGATCGCTGCTGGCGCGTCGTAGTAGCGAATCCCGGCGACGATCACGTTGAGCGTGTTCTTCTTGGGCAGTGACGTGCAATCGCCCTCCTTTCGCGGTCATCTTAGACAGTTCGTGTGAACCCTGCCCGCGCACCAACCCAGCGGCGGGCTTGTCAAAGGCACCATCGCTCAATCCTTTTGGGTCGATGAGGCGCGACAAATTGCTGGCCTACTCCGTCAGGTCCCGGCGATCGAAGCGAGATGGCCAAAAGTCCGCTTTCGACCTATGACGAACATTTGAAGGCCTGCAGCGGGTTCGTCATTCCTGTCGAAAGAAGGTCTCTCCGCTTCTTTGCCTTGGTGGAGGTTGCCGCCTCGCGAAACATTTGAGTATTACGGACAGAGCCAGCGCACCCAAAAGAGCCAGAGGAGTTTGTGTGTCTACTTCAGATCCGATCGTGGCCGCCATCGAAGCCTATGTCGATGCTGGCGAACTGGCAGGCGCGGCCACGCTGGTCTGGCGGGAGGGGGACGTTGCACAGGTCCGATGCGCCGGCTGGCGCGACGTCGACGCCAAGCTGCCCGTCGAGCGCGACACGATTTTTCGCATCGCCTCGATGACCAAACCGATCACGTCGGCGGTGGCGCTCATGCTGCTCGAGGAAGGGAGGCTCGCGCTGGACGATCCGATTGCGCGTTGGGCACCGGAATTTGAGCACATGCGTGTTCTGCGGACGCCGGACGGCCCGCTCGACGATACTGTTCCGGCTGAGCGGTCGATCACCTTTGAAGACTTGCTGACGCACAGGTCGGGCCTGACCATTGGCGATTTTCATAGCGGTCCTATCGCCAAGGCCTACGCGAAGACGCTTGGTGGAGATATCGACAGCACGGTGTCACCCGACGACTGGATCTCCGGGCTTGCCGGTCTGCCGCTCATCGACCAGCCCGGCGCAGCTTTCCACTATAGTCACTCGACCGATCTTCTCGGGCTGCTGATCGCACGAATCGAAGACGCTCCGCTCGGCGAAGTGCTCGCGCGACGGGTGTTCGCTCCTTTGGGAATGAAGGACACCGGCTTTACGGTGCCGAAAGCAAAACACGATCGCCGAGCGCGGCTATATGGCTTCGACGAATCTGGCAAACTTACGGCGAGGCTCACGGCGGCGGGTGGCTCGACGATGGCCGAACGGCCCGAGGACATGGAGTACGTTTCCGGCGGTCAGGGATTGTGGTCGACCGTCGACGATTATCTGGCATTCGCCCGAATGTTCGTGGGCGCGGGCCAAGTCGGAAGCGAGCGGCTGCTCAAACCCGAGACACTTGCCCTGATGACCACCAACCGGTTGAGCGAGAGCCAACGCATCGGGGCACGGATGATGGGGATGCCAGTCTTCGCATCCGGGCACGGTTTCGGCTTGGGAGTCGCAGTGGTGCTTGACCCCGTAACGGTGTCACCGCTGCGCGGCCGCGGTGGTGTCGGCACAGTAGGTTGGCCCGGCGCGTTCGGTGGCTGGTGGCAGGCCGATCCTACCAACCGTTCCGTGATGATCTTTCTGGCGCACAACGTCGTTGAGTTGGAACAGATCGCCAATGTCATTGGTCTGGGCGTGTTCGACGCGATCGTGCAGTTTCACTCTCTGGCATCGGTTCAGCTGCGCTGACGGCTTTTCAACTTTTGACTGTTTGGCGTTATCGGGTCATAGCCGCGTGCCTACGGAAAGTCCTGATCTCTCTTTGAGGGCCCCGATGGATGAAAGTGACCTTGTCGAAGCGAGGCGAATCAGGTTCGGTCAGTCGAGTACCGGAAACCTGACCACCAGATCAAAAAATGGCTAGTACCGAGGGGACGCTACAGCTCCCCGTTTTCCTTGAAGCTCCTCGTCACCCTGACCTCGTTCGTCTTTGGGAGTACTGGGTGAGTAAGCGCGGCACAAAGACCGTGCCCGCGCGGGCCGACATCCGGCCATCGGAGATCAAGGCGTTGTTGCCGGATGTGATGATCTGGAACGCAGAAGCGGTCGGTGGCCCCTATGTGATTCGTTTGGTCGGTGAACACATCGTTCGCTTCGTCGGGCGTAACAATACGGGGCAGTCCGCGACGATCGGCATGCCTGACGATGCTGCCGCAATGATGAACTTCATTCTGACCAAGGTTCTTGAAACGCGAGCCCCGCTATTTCGGTCCGGGAAGGCGTTCTGGCACCTGGAAAAGTCTTATCGAAACTTTGAAGCCTGCTACTTGCCGATGTCTTCCGACGCCGGTGCCGTAACAATGGTCCTGGGTGGTATCAAATTCGATTTCGCTACCGGACAAAGCGTCCTCCGCTAGCGTCGGCGCGGTCGAAGGCAGAGCCGCCTTATGTTTTTGGAGGAACAAGGAAACGCACGTCTAGTTTCGCTTCGGCAGCCACGGCACGAAGGCCGGCGTGCGGCGGACATAGTCTTCGTAGCCCGGCCGCTTGCGTTTCATATGCCCTTCGACCGTCGGTACGCCACTCCAGCGCGTGAGCAGAACCGTCAACAGCACCGGTCCCGGTAGCGCCCACAGACCGACGCCGGATTCCGTGGCGATCAGATAAAGCCCCCACCACACGCAGCAATCGCCGAAATAGTTTGGGTGCCGCGTGAACCGCCACAGACCCGTATCCAGAATCCGCCCGCGGTTGGCCACCTCACTCTTGAAGCGCACCAGTTGCCAGTCGCCGATCGTCTCGAACAGAATTCCAATTACGGCCAAGGTGGCGCCGGCGAACCCGAGCAGGCCGACCGCACCGCCGCCGATCTGGCCAAGCTGAACGGGCAGGGCCACGATGAACTGCAACGGCCCCTGCAACGCGAACACCAGTTGCAACGCACCGCGCGCGAAGCTGATGCCGCGTTCGCTTTGCGCCTTGCCGAGCATGGTCTGGTAGCGGCGGTCCGGTCCGTTCCTGCGCCAGCGCCACAGCAGATAGCCGCCCAGCCGCAATCCCCATGCCGAACAGAGGACAAGCAGCAACATTTTGCGCGGCGTTGGCGCGCCGGTGGCGAAAAAACTCGACCAGGCCAAAACCACCATGCCCAGCGCCCACCAGGAATCGACAAAACTCACATCCTTGAGGCGCAGCGCGATCAACCACAGAGCGGCGAAGCACAGCGCGACGATGACCGCGTTCTGGATCAGAAGCCTCGCGATTTGCATCAGACGAAATCCCGCAGAAGACCGAAGGGGACGACCTTGTTGTCCGCGTCATGACCGATATCGGCGCGCCCGAGATAGGCAATGCCGGAACGCTCGCACCAGTGCTGTACGATCTGTTCGGGTGTATGGCCAAATTCCGGATCGTTGAGCGGCACGTCGCTGCAGCGGCCAAGCCGGATGCCGGCCAGGCGCCGAATTGCTTCGATCTCCGTGATGTGAAACATCGCCCGGTCGATGGCGTATAGATGCTCGGACACTTCCTCCAGCATCACGACGTGGCCGGAAAGGTCGGGCAGGAACTGCGTCCCGATCAGATGGCTGAGGATCGTGAGGTTGAAGGCTGCCGTCGGATGCTTGCCGTCGATCGTCGGCTCCAATGTTGCGGCGGAGCGATCAACCAGGAACGACAGCGCGCGCATGACAGCTTCTTCGCCGCGTTCGCGCCTGATGTCGTGCGGAATTGGTCCGTGGGTCGCGCGATATCCCTTGCGATAGAGGCCGGCGAGCAGAAAAGCCCCGTCGCTGTAGCCAAAGTAGATCTTGTTCTTCGCCGCGCCGGAGAGGCCGGCCAAAACTTTCTCAGCGATGCGCCCGGCACCATAGCCGCCGCGGGCGAACCACACGGCTGAGAAACTGTCGTCGTTGGCGAACTCCAGAAACGCCGCGGCCCGTTCCTCGTCTTTGCCGGCAAAGTGACCCGACGACAGGAAGCATTGCGGATGGAAGACAAGTTCGGCGCGGTCTGCGAACGCGGTGGCGGCGAGCATCGACACGCGCTCCGCTGTCGCCGCTTCCAAACGCGAAGCGGGCGCGACGACGCCGACTTTTACTTTGTTCTTGTGCATCCGCCCCTTCGCTTGTCACGCCGCCCTTCGGCTTATAGCTTCCGGCCATGCATCCAGACAGGCCTTATTTCTTTTGCGGCATCGGCGGTAGCGGGATGCTGCCCCTGGCGCTGATCCTGCGTGCGCGCGGCGCAAAGGTGTCCGGATCGGACCGCGCGCTCGATCAGGGCCGCCTGGCGTTGAAGTTCGATTTCCTGCGCGCCAACGGCATCGAACTCTTCGCCCAGGACGGCTCCGGTGTCAGCAGCCCGCACACGATCGTCGTCAGCTCGGCTGCGGTGGAAAACACAATCCCCGACGTGCAGGCGGCGCACAGGATCGGTGCCCGCCTGATGCTGCGCGCAGAACTCCTGGCCGAACTGTTCAACGAGGCGCCCAATGCCATTGGTGTTGCGGGTACCAGCGGCAAGTCGACGACTACAGCGATGATCGGTTGGATCTTGCACGCCACCGGCCGCGATCCCACCGTCATGAACGGTGCCGTGATGACGAACTTCGCCACGCCAGACGCACCGTTCGCCAGCGCGCTGGTGGGCAAGAGCGATCTGTTTGTCAGCGAGGTCGACGAGAGCGATGGCTCAATCGCGCGCTACAGTCCAAGGGTTGCCGTCGTCAACAATGTTTCGCTGGATCACAAATCGATGGAAGAGCTGCGAGCGCTGTTTCAAGCCTTCGTCGCCAAGTCCGAACTCGCCGTGCTCAACCTGGACAATGCGGAGACCGAGGCGCTGGCGGCAGTCCTGCCGGCAACGCGAGTGTTGACGTACAGCCTCTCCAATCCCAAGGCGCATCTGCTCGCCAGTGCCATCCAAGCGCTACCGGACGGTGTCGTCTTCGATGTCAGCGAACGCAACGCAGCGTCACCCGTAAAGCTGCGCTTGCGCGTTCCCGGGCGGCACAATGTTTCCAACGCGCTGGCCGCGCTGGGGGCCGCGCGCGCTGCAGGAGTGTCGCTGCAGGAAGCGGCTGATGCGCTCGGCCCGTTCACGGGCGTGCGGCGCCGGCTGGAAACCGTCGGCACCGCGAACGGCGTCATCGTGATCGACGACTTCGCGCACAATCCCGACAAGATCGCAGCGACCCTGGCTACTTTGCACGATTTCCCGGGCCGCCTGCTGGTCATGTTCCAGCCGCATGGCTTCGGGCCACTGCGCCTGATGAAGGATCAATTCATCGCGTGTTTTGCACAAAATCTAGCTCGTGACGACGTTCTCATCATGCCCGAGCCGGTCTATTTCGGCGGCACCACGGACCGCAGCGTTTCCAGCGTCGATATCGTCAGGGGTGTTGCAGCGGCTGGCCGCGACGCCCATGTCTTTCCTGACCGCGCGCAGTGCGGCGACGTGTTGGTCGAGATGGCAAGGCCCGGCGACAGGATTGTGGTCATGGGCGCACGCGACGACACGCTGTCGCAGTTTGCCGGCGAACTGGTGTCGAGGCTTGGTTCGCGATGAGGATGGCTGACGTATGAGTGGGCAGGCCGAACAAAAACTCTCGCTCGTTTCGATCATCACCTTTTCGGTTGGGACGTTGCCGGTCTCCGCGCTTGGCGTCGCGCTGTTCGTCTATCTGCCGCCCTACCTTGCGGGCCATCTCGGCGTGGCGCTCACGGCGATCAGTCTTGCGTGGGCCTCGGTGCGGCTCATCGACCTGTTTGTGGATCCGGTACTGGGCCTGACGATGGATCGCACCCGCACGCCGTTCGGCCGCTATCGCGTCTGGCTTTCCGCCGGCGTGCCGGTTCTGATGCTGGCGGTCTACATGTTGTTCATGGCGCCGAGCGGAATCGGCGTCACCTATCTGCTGATTTGGCTGTTCGTACTTTATCTGGGCAATTCGATCCTTGCCCTCGCGCAGTCGGCCTGGAGCGCGACATTGGCGACGCAGTATCATGAGCGCTCGCGCGTATTCGGCATCCTGACCGCGGTCGGCGTGGTCGCCGCAGTCGTCACCTTGCTCATACCGATCTTCGCCTCGTCATTCGGATTGAACAGCGATCAGGGCGTCCAGGCGATGGGATGGTTCGTCATCGCGATTGCGCCGGTCAGCGTTGGCCTCGCCGTCTGGCGCACGCCGGAACGCATCAACCAGAACCTCCGTCCGCACTTTGTGTTGCGCGACTATCTCGACATCGTCATCAAACCCGAAGTCATCCGCCTGTTTTTTTGCCAGATGGCACTGACGCTGGGTCCGGGCTGGATGAGCGCGATGTACCTGTTCTATTTCAAGGATGTGCGCGGCTTCAGCACCGAACAGGCGACGATTTTACTTCTCGTCTACATCCTGTCGGGCGTCGTCGGCGCGCCTCTCACGGCGCGCGCGGCGATGCGCTTCGGAAAGCACCAGACTTTGATCGCAACGACCTCGGCCTTCTCGTTCGGCCTCTTCGGCGTCTTCGTGGTTCCTGTGGGCAATGTGCTCGCTGCCGCGCCTGTGATGCTGTGGTGCGGTTTCATGGCGGCCGGCTTCGGACTGATGATCAATGCGATGATGGCAGATGTCGGTGATGAGATTCGCCTGCATCAGGGCAAGGAACGCATCAGCCTGCTCTACGCCGTTCTGACATTTGCCTCCAAGATCGCGGCTGCCCTCGCCATCGGTGTAACTTACAGGCTGCTATCTCGCATTGGCTTCAATGCGGTTGAGGGCGCGCTTAATACGGCGGCGGCGCTCGCTGGACTGCAGTGGGTGTTTCTTTCCGGCCCCATTGTCTTTGTCATGCTGGGCGGCGTGTGCGTGGTCGGCTGGAAACTGGACGCGAAACGCCACGCCGGGGTCCGCGCCCAGCTTGATGCACGCGACGCCGCGCTCGACGAAGCGCCAATTCTGTCGAGCGTGACCGCAACCACGCCGCATGTCGCGCTGGCGCCCGAAACCTTGCACTAGTGCTGAGCAGTGTTGGCCGCCTTGGCGGTATCGTTCTGCGGCTCTGCGTTGAAGCCGGATTGCGTGATCACGATCTTGTACACCGCGCCGTCGGCGAGCGGCATGTAGTTGGCCGAACCAAAACGGCGATCCGCGGTATAGAAATGATCGAGCAGCCAGGGCAGCCAGGTATCGGGAACATATCTGTTGACCTCCGGCGTGCCCTTCAGATCGCAGGCGGTGATCAGCTTGCCGCTGCCACGTTCGGCGGTGAAATATTTGTTGGAGATCTGGTCGAGCGAATAGGTCGCATCGAGTCCGAGCACGTTGGCCCAGGGTTTCCACTTTTGCACTTCGCCGCCGATCAGCCATTGGTCGCCCTGCAATGAGCAACTCTGATCGGGAATCTGCCCGTCGAGCCTGCGCAGAGTCACCAGATATTTGCCCTGCGCCGGGTCGATTGACTTGACGATCACGTTCGCCACCGCGCCTTCATGCGTCAGGCGCGCGAACAGTTGCGTGTTGAGGGCAACGAGGCTGAGCGCCAGTCCGATGGCTGTCGCGCCCGTGCCGCCGATCATGTGCCGGCTGGCGCGGCCGAAGCGGCCTCCGAACAAGTGTCCAGTACCGCTCAGAATGAACAGTACGCCGAATATCGCCACCGCTGCCGGTGCAATCCACCACAATAGTTCCACGCCGATCCTCCCCCAGACCTTATCGGAACACTCTAGCGGCTATTTGTGGCAGAATCCCGCTCTGCGAAGGAGATGGCTTTCATGCAACGGATTGCTTTGGTTACCGGCGCCGGCAGCGGCATCGGACGTGCTGTGGCACTGGCTTTTGCCCGCGATGGCTATGGGGTTGTGCTGGCCGGGCGCCGCGCCGATGCGCTGCAGGAAACAGCGTCACTCGCGCCGGACGGGGCGATGCTGGCGTTGCCGACCAATGTCGCCGACCACAAAT
>JANYBR010000331.1 GCA_025360685.1 Pseudomonadota bacterium | reverse complement strand
CGGTTTAGGGTGAGTGAATGATCTCCGGCAGCGGGGAAACCAGCACCCACAAGAAAGATGCTCAGGAAGGGGTGCCGGGTCGCCGGCCAGTGAGTCGGCGCAAGCTGCTGCGCGACAATCAAGGTGAGAATCCCCGACAATCAGGATGAGAAAGTCGTTGCGGTGCTGGTGTCGTAGGGAGGGCGGAGCCCGACCGGAGACGCCAGCACCGCAAACGGCTGACGTGAAAGCCCTTCCCGGGCGGGATCGTCATGTGATCGCGACCGGCCAGCGCCGTGGATGGACCTTCTCATCGAAGGACCCGTCCATTGCCCGGCCGCCACGTCACCGATCACCAGATGAGGCTTTACATGACGTTCCGACAAACAGACGGCCCGGCGGTCGCGGCCGCAAAGGCGTCGATCAGTCCAGCCACGGCTTATCGCTTCGAGCAGGACCATCAGCTTCGGTCCTCTATAGATAAGGTGCGAACTCGCCGCCGACCGGATCCTCTCGCGGACTTCTTCGATGCGGAAGTAATCCCGATGCTGAAGGCAGCACCCGGTCTCCGCGCGGCCGCGATCTTCGAAGAGATGCAACGTCGTCACCCCCATCTGTCGTCGGGCGCGAGGCGGACGCTCGAGCGGCGCATCCGTTCATGGCGAGCCCGGCATGGCGCGGACAAGGAGGTAATTTTTCGCCAGGTCCACGCGCCTGGCCGGATGGGTCTGTCGGATTTCACCGACATGGCCGACCTGGGCGTCACGATCGGCGCCGAACGGCTCGATCACCGTCTCTACCATTTCCGGCTCGTATACTCTGGCTTTGAGCATGCGCATGTCATTCTCGGCGGCGAAAGCTACGTCGCGCTGGCCGAAGGACTGCAAAATGCGTTGTGGGCTTTGGGCGGCGCACCACGCGAACATCGCAGCGACAGTCTCTCCGCGGCATTCCGCAATCTGACCAGGGAGGCGCGCGAGGATCTGACCCGGCGTTATGATGCGCTCTGCGCTCATTACGGGATGGACCCGACCCGCAACAATCGTGGTGTGGCGCATGAGAATGGGGCGATCGAGAGCTCGCATGGCCATCTCAGGAAGGCGATCAAGGATGCGCTGCTGATGCGCGGTGCGAACGACTTCGAAGACCTGACCAGCTATCGCCGCTTCATCGACGAGATCGTGAGCCGCAAGAACGCTCACAACACCAAACGCATCGAGGCGGAACGTCCCACACTTCAGCAACTGCCGGGGCAGCGCACCCATGATTATGAGGAGACGATCGTCACCATTACTTCCTCGGGCGGCTTCACGCTCCGACGGGTGTTCTACACAGTGCCATCCCGGCTCATCGGACACCGGTTGCGTGTCCGGCTTTACGATGACCGGCTGGAGCTGTTCATCGGCGGAACAGCGCTGATGACCCTGGCGCGCGGCCGTGCCAGCACGACCGGAAAGCACGCGCACATCGTCGATTATCGCCACGTGATCCACGCTCTCCGGCGCAAACCGATGGCACTACTCAACCTGGTCTACCGCGACCAGCTGTTCCCGCGTGACGCCTATCGGCGAACCTTCGATCGGTTGCTCGAAAAGCTTCCCGAAAGGTCCGCCTGCCGATTAATGGTCGATCTTCTGGCACTCGCCCATGACCGCGGTTGCGAAGCCGAACTCGCCTCGATCCTCACCGATGATCTCGTGGCGAACCAGCTTCCCGATATGGTGGCCTTGCGCGAACGTTTCGCACCCGATCCGGCGGCACTCCCGGAGGTTGTCGTCCATCTCGCGCCGCTGAGCTCCTACGAGGAACTTCTCGGTGACAACGTGGGGGAAGCGGCATGACCCAGAGCATCGATAGTGCCAGGCTCACTCTGATCCTGAACGAACTCCGGTTGCCCGCGATTAAGCAGGACTGGGCCGCTTTCGCTGAACGGGCGGACAAGGAAAGTTGGCCCGCCGCCCGCTTCCTGGCCATGCTCGCGGAACATGAGGTCGCCGAACGCGATCGCCGCCGCCTCGCGCGCCATCTTGTCGAGGCGCAGTTGCTGCCGGGAAAAACCCTCGACAGCTTCGACTTCGACGCGGTGCCGATGATCTCCAAGGCCCATGTCCTTGCACTCTGCGCCGGCGACAGCTGGATCGGCAAAGGCGCCAATCTGCTGCTGATCGGCGGGCCCGGTGGAGGGAAGACCCATCTCGCGTCCGCGATCGGTCTCGCGCTGGTGGAAAATGGCTTCCGCGTTCTGTTCACCCGGACCTCTGATCTGGTTCAGAGGCTCCAGGTCGCCCGCCGCGAGTTGGCACTCGAGGCTGCCATCAACCGGCTCGACCGCTTCCACCTGCTGATCCTCGATGATCTCGCCTATGTCAGCAAAGACCAGGCGGAAACCTCCGTCCTGTTCGAGTTGATCAGTGCCCGCTACGAGCACCGCTCGATGCTCATCACGGCCAACCAGCCATTCGGCGCGTGGGGCAAGGTCTTTCCGGATCCGGCCATGACGCTCGCCGCCGTCGATCGACTTGTTCATCACGCCACAATCTTCGAGATAAACGTCGACAGTTACCGTCGGCGCGCCGCACTCGAACGCAAACAAAAGGCTGTGGGCCGTCCACAGAAGCATGCGACAATCAAGGATCTCGATCCGTTGTCGCTCCGCGACAATCAAACTCCAACATAACGCTTGCCAGCGACAATCAGACCGAACATGATCGTTTCGTTGCGATCAGAGATTCTCACCCTGATTGTCGCTCTCTCTCATCCAGATTGTCGCGCAATAG
>JANYBR010000507.1 GCA_025360685.1 Pseudomonadota bacterium | reverse complement strand
CTCGCCGCTGGCATGGGGCGCTGCTCCCCCGGCGAGCCCGCGTGCGCTTCGAAATCCTGGAGAGCGCAAAACGACCGGTCAGCGCGGTAGCGGACGATTTCGAGGTTCGTGACGTGACCGAAGTCGATGTAAGCGAGGATCGTTCCGTGACGATGACCATGCTGTTCGACGCCGGCCATAGTCTTGATGAACGAATCCTTGCCGAACAGTTTGTCGATTAGCGTACCGGCGTTGCTCTGCTTCAAAAAATTTCACCGCGCATTAAGAGGTGCTCCGTAGCCTGAGCCCATTGGGTCTCAGGCGCGCCCGGATAAAACCTTGGTTTTCGCGAGATGAGTGGCTACAGGTTCGATCGGCTGAAGATACTGGTGGTCGACGACAATCCGCACATGCGAAAACTCGTCGTGACCATCCTGCAGGCATTCGGCGTAGTTCAGATATTCGAGGCCCCCAGCGGCGATCGCGTCTGGGCCATGCTGCGCGAGGTCAACCCGGACGTCATCTTCCTCGACTGGCAGATGCACGGAATGAACGGTATCGAGCTGGTGAAGATGATCCGCACGTCGAGCCAATCGTCCAATCCCTTCGTGCCGGTCATCATGCTTACCGGTCACACGCACATCGATCATGTTCGCCAGGCGCGCGACGCCGGCGTCAACGAGTTCCTGGCAAAGCCCGTGTCGGTGCGCGCAATCATGTCGCGCCTGGTCTCGGTGATCGAACATCCGCGCGCCTATGTGCGGACGAAGAAGTATTTCGGGCCTTGCCGCCGCCGCCGTGCCACGGACGAATATCAGGGACCAGAACGCCGGGCTGCTACGACAGAACCGGTTCAGGAGACGGCCGTCGCATAGCGGCCGGACCGAGGACTCATGGTGAACAAACTACCCACTGAAATCTTCATGCCGCCGAACGTCCTCATGGCGAAAGTCGGCCGTGCCGCTGGCGCCATCGATATGTCCGCGGTCCAGCGCGCCGAAGCCGCGATCGATACCTTGAAAGTCGAATTCGATGACTGGGTTGCCTCCGACGTGCAGCGTCTCGGCGCATGTCGCGACCGCTTTGCGGCACAGCCGGACCACGCGGCCCGCGAACAATTGTTCCTCGTCGCGCACGACCTGAAAGGCCAGGCGACAACGTGCGACTACCCGATGATTGCACGGCTGTCTTCCTCTCTGACGAGGCTGTTCGATGGTCTGAAACCAACCGAGACCGTGCCGGTCGGGCTGGTTGACGCCCATGTCGCCGCGATCCGAGTGGTGTTTCGTGACAAGATCAGGACCGCGACCGATCGGATGTCGATCATCGTCGCCGAAGAACTGGAGGCGCGCGTTACCGAGACGATTGAAGCCGCCAGAGCCGGCTAGAGCCCGTCCCGCATACTCGCCGACGTCTGTGCATAGCCTGCATCCTCACGGATGCGCAGCATCTGTCCGTCGGGGCCATTCTCGACCCACGGCGTCACGGGCAAGACCTGTGTCGACCGCGCAGTGGAGATCGCCTCGCCCACCGTTGACGAGTTGGCGAGCTTCATCAGATTGAGCTTCGTCGGGAAAATCACGTTCCACTTCTTGCGGTCGGAAATCGCGCCATTCGGCGTGATCCAGATTGAGTCGACCGACTCGCGGCCGTCATGACTACCCGCGTGGCCAATCGGCGACGACGCCAGGAAGAAATGCGTGTCGAAGCGCTTGGGCATGTTCGCCGGCGTAATCCAGTGTGCGAAGTGCACCAACTGATCCAGCGCCAACCGAAGTTTTTCCTTCCGCAGCACGTCGGCCAGCACCGCCTCGCGCTTCTCGAGCAGCGGGCGATAGAGCTGCAGATCGGCGAGGCGCTCGCTGGTCACGAAATCGCCATGGCGTGCGTCGCGCGCCAGCAAAATGCCCGACTCTTCGAAAGCTTCGCGGATGGCGCCGGCACCCATGGCGCGCATCGTCTCGGTCCAGTCTGCGCCGCCGTCGAAAAACTCCGTCAGTGCGGCGTCGGCGTCGCCCTTCTCGACCTTGCCGCCCGGAAATACGAGCGCGCCCGCGACAAAGTCTATCTGGTGATGACGCTTCACCATGAAGACTTCGAGACCGCCGGGCGCATCGCGCAGCAACAATATGGTGGCAGCCGGTACCGGCACCGCCACGGGTTTCTCGTTCTCGGCCATGATTCCTCGCTGTTCTGAATTCACTCTAGCGAGCGACAGCCGCCGCCGCCAAGCTTGCCATCGTCGATATCGCAAGCACGACGTAGTATCCGTCGGTCCCCATCGCGGAAATCGCGCCGCCGCTTGCCAGTGGACCCAGGATCGAGCCGAGGCCAAACAACAGCACCAATCCTGCCGCAGCGGAAACCCGGTTTTGCGGTTCGATCGCATCGTTGGTGTGCGCCGCCGAGATCGCGTAGACGGGGAAGATCAACGCGCCGACAAGGAACGAAGCGACAATCTTTGCAATGGCGCCCCGGCCGTCGGCCCAAATGCCGAACAGCGATACCGCCACGCCACCAACCGACATGAGTGCGATGGTGAGCCGTCGGCCGGCGGCATCGGAAAGCCAGCCCATCGGAAACTGGACCAGCGCGCCGCCGAACATTGCCAGCGCCATGAAGATGCTCACCTGCGAAAGATTGAATCCCGAGCGTTGCGCGTAGACAGGTCCGAACGTGAACACGATGGACCAGGACACACCTGCGAAAACTGTGGCGACCGCACCGAGCGGCGACGCGAAAAACAGTCTCACAATTCCAAACGGCTCTGGCGGCGCATGATGGGGCGCAGATGCTCTGGCATAGACCACCGGCACGCAGGACACTGCAAACAACAGACCGGCCAGGATGAATGGAAACGTGCTCCTGGGGTTACCCGCGCTCAACAGGATCTGTGCAAGCGTCAGCGCGATCATCTGCACGACCATGTAGATGCTGAATACGCGTCCGCGATTGGCGTTCTCGGCTCGGTCGTGAATCCAGCTTTCAGCGCCGACGTAGAGGCTCGAAAGCGCAAAGCCGGAAATGGCACGCAGCAGCGCCCAGGCGATCGGCGAGATGAGATAGGCGTGGGTCACGATCACGATTGCCGCGAACAGCGCGCCTGCCGTCATCGTGTTGACGTGTCCAGCCCGGCCGATGATCCGCCGGCTTGCCAGCGCCGCTGCCGTATAGCCGACATAATAGCTCGCCATCACGAGGCCGATCGTCCACGCCGGAAACGCCTCCATGCCCGCGCGCACGCCGAGCAGGCTGGTTTGCAGACCGTTGGCGGTCTGCACAAACCCGATGGTCACGATGACAGCCCAGACGGAAGCAACGGCTGCGCGCATTGATGCCCCCGGACGCGATCCGCCGAAGTGGAAACCGGTTCGGCACCAGATCGCATGAAAATCGAAAACGCCCAGGAATGCCTTTAAGAGGCAGCGTGTTGTTCCGCAACCGGGCTGATGGAGGTGAGCAGATCCATCAAGCCGGGCGTCAGCAAGAACGGTGTCGACGAGGAAGCCGCGTCCACCTCGTCACTTTTGAAGAATCCGTGGCTGGGTCGCCACGACGTGAAGCTCGCAAGCAGCGAGTCCGAATTTGGTGTCTCAGCAACGCTGGGGCCGACGACGGTAGTGGACACAATGTCGGTCTTTGGCGGCACGGGCACCGCAACTGGTGTGCCACCGTTCGGCTGCTTCAGCGCCCAGTTGTAGATTTCACGCACGGTCTTGGCCGTGCCGTCGCGGTGATAGAACACGCCACGATTGGCATCGGCCGCCGCGGGAAACGTGCTGGCGGCACTGGCCTCGGGCTGGCTGTCGTTCATGCGGATGAGACGGCAGGCCGCGTCGTTACCAAGAAAGTGCGCAGCATAGAGTTCGCCGCCGCAGACGCTTCGGCCGAGCGAGCCTTCGAGTCCGGCGCGGGTCGCCTGCGCGAACTCGCCTTCCATCAGACTTGCGATTTGCGGGTCCTTGCGCAGGGCAAGAATTGCCGCGCGGTCGGCTGAATTTGACGTGCGAAAACGGCCGTCCGATCCCTGCGTGATGGCATTGGCGAACGAGGCCAGACCATGTTTGGCGCCATAGGTCTTGACCACGCCAAGCCAGGTCTGCTCGACGAACTGGAACAGGCCGGCGGCAGACGAAGTGCCTGCCTGGGCTGAAGGATTGAGGCTGGACTCGCGGGTGGCGGTGCCCAGCAGATAGCCGAAATCCGCGCCTGTCGCCGCGGCTGCCTGTTGCAGGGCTGCGACGATGCTTGCGCGATTGGTCGTTGCGGTTGCGGCTTCTGCCAGCATGGCTACGGGTTCTCCTGCGCCAAGCGGAGCAATCGGCGTGCCAGTCTGGTTAACCGGCCTTAACGATTTGTGCGATCAACGCGTCGCGAACTGCAGCCTGGTACGGCACAGCCGGACTGTGGCCCCAGACCGGTCCCGGCCATGCGGGATCGCCAGGATTTCGCGCCACGACATGCACATGCAATTGCAGCACCAGATTGCCGAGCGCTCCCACGTTGATCTTCGCTGCGTTGCGCGCCGACTTGAGCAGCCGCGCCGCGCGGGCCGTTTCCTCCATCAGGTCTGCACGATCGGCTTGGCTCAAGTCGAACAGTTCTACCGCGCCCGCTCGCCGGGGCACCAGCACCAGCCACGCATAACGCGCGTCATTCAGCAGCAGCACACGCGCGAGCCTCCAATCGGTGACAAACGCCGTGTCCGCGGCAAGCCTCTCGTGCAGGACAAATTCGCTCATTCGGTCATCCGTTTCGACAAGACACCCGGGAATCGAACATAACCCATCTGGGGCTTTGCGAAGGACACGAACTCTTGCGCATCGGCATCATCGGCTGCGGCATTGCGGGACAGGCCGCGGCCACCGGCTTGGCGCGCGATGGCCATGATGTGACCGTGCTCGAGCGCTCCGCCACGGCACGCCCGCTCGGAGCAGGCTTGTTGCTGCAGCCCTCCGGACTTCTGGTGTTGGATCGGCTAGGCCTGCGCAGCGAAACCGAACGCTGGGGCGCAACGATCCATGCTCTCGACGGTCGCACGGTTCGCGGCCGGCGCGTGCTGGATCTGGAATATCGCGGCGAGCATGGCCTCGGCATCCATCGCGCGGCTCTGTTCAATCTGTTGCATCAGGCGACGCTGGCCAGCGGCGCGAAGCTGCGGCTCGATTTCGAAGTCGTCGCGATCGAGAATTTCGAGCGGCCCTGGTTGCTTTCGAAGAGCGGTGAGCGCGAGGGACCGTTCGACTTGGTTCTGGATTGCGCCGGCGCGCACGACACTGTTCGTGATGCGTTGAATCCGCGCGTTCGTGCGCCGCTCTACCCGTGGGGTGCATTGTGGACGGCCGTTCCGGATCGTGGTGACGCATGGAAGGGTTTGTTGCGCCAGACCTATGACGGCGCGTCGCTCATGATGGGCGTGCTTCCGATCGGCCGCGCGCCGGACTCGGCATTCACCGGTCCTCATGTCGCGTTCTTCTGGAGCCTGCCTCTCGTCGAATATGAGCGGCAGAAGCAGGCCGGCCTCGGCGCACTCAAGCCGCGCATGCTGGCCGCTTGGCCACAGATCAGGCCGCTGATCGACGAAATTGCATCCATCGAGCAATTCGCACTGGCGACCTATCGCGACGTGGTGATGCGGCCATGGCGCAGGGGAAATGTGCTTGTGCTGGGAGACGCCGCGCATGCTACGAGTCCGCAGCTCGGACAAGGCGCCAATCTCGCGCTGATCGATGCCATCACCATCGCGCATTGCGTGCGAAAATGCCAAACGGCGCCTGACGCGATCGATCTCTATCGGCGAATGCGCCGCGCGCACATCGCCTACTATCAGCTGACGTCTCGCGCACTGACTCCGGCGTTTCAGTCGCACAGCCGCGTCATGGCTTTCCTGCGCGACACATTCCTGGTCGGCGCGCGATACGTTCCGTTTGGCGGCTACGTTACGCGCACCACGCTCTCCGGAATTCGCAAACTACCCTGGGGTCTGTGGCAGATGCCGGACTAACCCAGACCGATCATCGCCGGGGTAAGCAGTCCCTGCCGCCACCCTACGAATACGACATAGCAGGCATAGGACAGCACCAGCAGCGCACCCTTGGGGCGCGACAGCCGCCAGCTCATCGCCAGCAGCGGCATCAGCAGGACCGCCGTGCCGAGCAGCACGAAAACATCGACGGCGGCGAACAGGGGCGAGATGGTCAGCGGATGGATTATCGCCGCTACGCCAAGCACGCCGAAGACGTTGAACACGCTGGTGCCGATCAGGTGACCAATCGCGAGTTGTGTGTGTCCTCGAATAGCGGCGATTGCCGTCACCGCCATCACCGGCAGGCAGGCGCCGAGCGCGACGACCGTCAGCCCCAACAGCACCTGCGAGAGGTGCAACTCCGATCCAAGCGCCAGCGCGCCGCCGACCAGGAAGTGCGATCCCAGCACCAGGCATATGATGCCAATGACAACCGTGAAGAACCCGCCAGCGGCCGACGGCTCGTCGGAGCGCGTTTCCGACATCGCGCACGATACCGAATGCTCGGCATGGCGACGCCAGTCGGTCGCGAGCGCGACGGCCATGTACAAAATGAAACCCGCGAGCAATAGCAGCCCCGCTTCGCGGTCGATCGCGCCGCGATGGGCAAGCCAGGCCAGTACGCCAGCAGCAATCAGCATCGCGCCGCCATCGCGCAGCACGACTTTCGGTGCGCTGGCCATCGGACTTATCAGCGATCCCAATCCGAGGATCAGCAACAGATTGACGATGTTCGCTCCGATCACCGTGCCGATCGCGATATCAGGCGCGCCAACCAGCGCGGCTTCAAGCGACACCGCAAGATTGGGCGACGAGGACCCCAGCGAGATGATGAAGAAGCCTACGATCAGTGGTGGAACGCCAAGGTTGCGGATCAGCATGACGCCGCCGCGCACCACGGCTTCGCCGCCAAGAGTCAGCAACGCGACTCCGCCGGCCAGAAACCAATAGATGGTCGTCAACGTCACCCGCGCCTCACGCCCGGCTTCGCACAGTCTGGTTCAAAAGCGCCGCGGATCGAAGGCAGGAATCTCCGCAGCCTGTTCCAGAATGATACGAGTCAGGTTCTCCGCAATGGCCGGTGCAAGCAGGATACCATTCCGGAACTGGCCCGTCGCCGCAAAGAGTCCGTCGACCGACGTGCGCCCGAGTATCGGCAGTCCGTCCGGCGAACCTGGCCGTAGTCCGGCCCAGCGCTCGACGACTTCCCATTTCGCCAAGGCGGGCATCAGATCGCGCGCCCGGCTCGAGAGCAGATCGGCCGCTGCGTCGGTCACGCTCGTGTCGAAGCCTCTTTCCTCGGACGTCGCGCCGATCAGTAGCCGGTCGCTGCGCGGGACGAGATAGCCGCCATTGCCCCACACGATGTGCGCGGGCATCGCCACACCGGCGGGCGGCACGACTGCAATCATCTCGCCTTTGACCGGTTTCACCGGCGGCGCGGCGCCTGTAGGCAGGCCATCGATGCCACCGGACCACGCACCTGCGGCCAGCACAAAGGCGTCCGCTTCATGCGAAGCGAACGGTGTGACGACAGAAGTCACCCGGTCGCTTTCGACTTTGAACCGGACAATGGTTTCATTCGGGACCAACACTCCGCCGGCGCGAACGAAAGCCGTCGCGAGGGCATTACCCAGCGCGCGGCTATCCACCTGCGCCTCGTCGGGAGCCCAGAGCGATCCGGCGATGTCGGGCGTCAACATCGGCTCCCGCGCCAAAGTCTGCAGCGCACTCAGCCGTTCGACCCCCGACCAGACAGTCAGTCCCGCCGCTTCCTGCGCATTGCGCGCGACGATCAGGGCGCCGCAACGGACATAGCCGATGTCCTGGCTCGATGCCTGTTCGATGGCTTTCGCAAAGTCCGGCCACAAGCCACTCGAATAGTGTGCAAATTCGGTTTCGGGAGTCTGTGCAGCACCGAGTTCGCCGGCAGTGGCGATCATGCCCGCGGACGCCCAAGTGGCCCCGTGCGCCGGTTGCCCCCGGTCGAACACCGTCACGCTTGCGCCGCGTTGCTGCAGCCGCCAGCCGATGGAAAGTCCGGCGACCCCCGCACCTATGACGATGATTTTCACGAGCGTTGCCCGGCTGCCGCCACCACCCGGAATCCGGCCATCACAAAGCACAGCATTCCAAGCACATAAGCGATGATGCTGAACCAGTCTGGAAAAATACAGGCGAGCGCGAAGGCGACGAAGCTCTCGCTCTTCCCCACAAGATCACCGCCCAGACCAAGCACCGTCCCCGACGTGCCGGCTTTCAAGCGTACATCGGCCGTCAGGACGGCCGCGCGCGCCACCAGCCCGATCATCAGGAACATCGCCGCGAGCGCCCTGTCCGGCTGTCCCAACGCGAAGGCGAAGGGAACCGCCGCACTCCAAACAAGATCGAGGACGAGCGCGAGGTATGTACCGAACACGGTCGTTCCCTTGATACGTGCCACCGCTCCATCGGCGATGTCGAACAACCGGCTGAGCGCGATGAACCCGAGCCCGATCAGATAGTCCCGGTGCCCGATATCGGGAAGCGCTGCGATGCCCAGGACAAATCCGGCCGCGGTGATGGAGTCCGCGCTAATGCCGAACCCGGCGATACGGGCGGCCGGAGCGGCCAGTAGCGGTTCGATGGGGCGGCGTAAGAATTGGTCGAGCATGACGCGGACGGCATAAGGGCTTGAACCGGCACCGTCAAACCATCCGACCATGGCCGATCTACGACGTATCCACCGGACGGGGAAAATTTTCGACTTCCTCATGGTGCTGGCCGAATTAGGCCGCTCGCAATCGAAACTAGGTAGCCTTGCCCTTCCGATCCAGGAAGAAGCCAATCGCACAGATCCCAGCCGACGCGAGCAGAGCGCCGTAGAAAAGTTCACCCTCCCACGGCTCAACGTAGAGCGTTCCGTGCATCTGAACAGGAAAAGTCCGACCTGATCGAGGGTCGGGAACTTGCGAGCCAATCGAGTAGAACGAAAAACATCCGACCCAAGCCGCTCCGAAAACGCCAGCGGCCGTGTAGATCAACCCCCGACCAACGGTGTTTCTGCTCAAGTCTGGCCTCCACCAATTGCGCCGAACGCGCCAAACTTACGCCCCTTACGTTCATTGGTCACGACGCGGTTCAAAGCCGCGTCGACCAGACCAGTTTCGATCGTAGTAAAAATCCTCGGTGTCATGGCCCGCCGGAGTGCGG
>JANYBR010000247.1 GCA_025360685.1 Pseudomonadota bacterium | reverse complement strand
CTATTGGCGTCCGGTCGATGTTCAGTCACAAGCGAGTCCGGTGGTGCAGCTTGCCAGCCAGGTCGCGAAGCAGATCGAGCAATGGATCGGCAGGGTGAGACTTCCGGGCCATGCGGAGCCGATCCGGGCTGGCGACATCATGATCCTGCTGCCGCGGCGCGAACCGTTCGGCAGCGAGATCATCCGGCAGCTCAAGGAGCGGCGCGTACCGGTCGCCGGCGCCGACCGCATCCGCCTGACTGAGCAGATCGCGGTCATGGACCTGATTGCGCTGGGCCGCTTCGTGCTCATGCCCGACGACGACTACAACCTTGCCGCCCTACTGCGTTCGCCGCTGTGCGGGATCAGCGAAGACGAACTGTTCATGCTGAGTTACGAAAGAAACGGCACCTTGTGGAACGTGCTCCGGCAACGTCACGTGGAAACAGTGGCGACCCAGGAGGCGCACGAATTCCTGTCCGAGATGTTCAAGCGTGCCGATTATTCACCGCCGTTCGAGTTCTATTCTCATGCCCTGACGGCGCGCGGCACGCGGCTGAAGCTTCTGCAGCGTCTCGGCCACGAAGCGGGCGATGCGATCGATGAGTTTCTCTCGCTCTGTTTCGCCTATGAGGCGGCCAACACGCCGTCGCTGGAGGGCTTTCTGCATTGGGTCGAACGCGGCGGCGCGGAAATCAAACGCGACATGGAGCGTGGCCGTGACGAAGTACGCGTGATGACCGTACACGGCGCCAAGGGGCTGGAAGCCGATATCGTCGTCCTGCCCGACACGACCAGCGTGCCCGAAGCCGTCTCGAACAAGGGTCATCTTCTGTATACGGAGAATGGCGTTCTGTTCCCCGTGACCGACAGCGAAGCTCCGCAGGCGGTGAAGCGGGCCAAGGCTGAGGCACAGGCCCGCGTGATGGAAGAGCATCGCAGGCTCCTCTACGTCGCGCTCACCCGTGCCAAGGACCGCATCACCGTCTGCGGCTTCGAGGGCAAGAACGGAATCAAACAGGGCTCGTGGTACGCGCTGGCGCAACCCGCCGCCGACAAGCTCGGCATCGATCTGGTGCGCGGTGATGGCATGATCAAGGCGTTCGGCGAGACGGCGGACGAGCCTGCTGCACCGGCTGCGTCCGTTCCCGACAAGACGATGCACCGGCCGGACTGGCTCGGGCAGAAAGGTCCGCGCGATGCGCCGGCGCCACGCCTGATCCGTCCGTTCGACGCGGCCGGAATGGAGGAGCCGTCCGTCTTTTCTCCGCTCGCCGGCAACAACCGCTTCCGTCGCGGGCTGCTTGTTCACACCTTGCTGGCCAGGCTTGCTGACATCGCTCCGGCCGAGCGAAATTCTGCCGCGAGAAAGTTTCTCCGTGCGCAAAAGCTCGATGAAGAGGAAACGACAAAGCTGATCGGCGAGACTCTTGCGGTGCTGGACAATCCGGTATTTGCCGCCGCCTTCGCGCCGGGCAGTCGCGCCGAAGTGGCGATTGTCGCGGATCTTCCCGAATTGGGCGCGGGCCAGAGAGTCAATGGTCGCATCGACCGTCTGGCGATGACACCCGACGAAGTGCTGATTGTAGACTTCAAGACCAACCGTCCGCCGCCGAAAAACGAAGCCGAAGTTTCAACATTGTACTTGACCCAGATGGCGCTCTATCGCGCCGCCGCGGTGAAAATTTTCCCGGAACGTCGAATCGTTTGCGGCCTCGTCTGGACCGACGGTCCCACACTGATGAGACTGTCCAATGACCGGCTGGACGCCGAATTGGGGCGTATCCGCGCGCGCCTTGACCCTGGGGGTGCGCGTTCCTAGATTCAGTTCAGCTCAAACCCAAGGAATGATCATGGCATCCCCCATCAAGGTTTCCGACGCCTCCTTTCAGGCAGACGTTCTCAACTCGAAAAATCCCGTGGTGGTGGACTTTTGGGCGGAGTGGTGCGGACCTTGCCGGATGATCGCGCCGGCGCTCGAGGAGCTGGCGGGCGAGCTGGGAGGCAAAGTAACCATCGCCAAGATCAACATCGACGAGAATCCGCAGGTGCCGCAGAAATATGGCGTACGCGGCATTCCCACAATGATGATCTTCAGCCAGGGCCAGGTCGCCGCAACCAAGGTCGGCGCGCTGCCGAAGTCCAAGATCAAGGAATGGATCGAGTCTTCGGTCTAAAATCTTTTTTGTCGAACACCACTGCGTCGGCCCCCGCCCTTCGACAAGCTCAGGGTGAGGGCAAATTTTCGAATCCTCATCCTGAGCCTGTCGAAGGATGGATGAAATGCTCGCTATCCGTTCTCCCTCAACACCTGACCCGCTAGATAAAGCGAACCGCAGATCAGAATCCGCGGCGGCGGTTCCTTGGGGTGGGCGCGCGACCAGGCCTGGAGCTGCAGCATCGCATCTTCCATGTCTTCGGCTGGGGCCGCGTCGAGGCCGGCGCTGCGCGACAGATCGTAAAGCGCGCCCGCACCCAGGCTCGCCGCTTCGCCAGAAATGGGAACGGTCACGACATGCCGCGCAAGTCCGCGGAACGCAGAGAGAAAACCCACCGCGTCCTTCGTCCGCAGCATGCCGCAGATGAGATAAAGCGGACGCTCAGACCTTTCCTCCAGGTCCGCGATGGCGCGAGACACCGCGGCGGCGCAGTGTGGATTGTGCCCGCCATCAAGCCAGATCTCTGCGCCTTTCGGCGCCATCGCCACGAGCGGACCTTTGGTCAGCCGTTGCAGCCGCGCCGGCCACTCGACAGTGCGCAGACCCTTTTCGATCGCCGCATCTTCGCCCCAGCTCTTGTTGGCATGGCGCAGGCCCGCGATGGCAACGGCCGCATTCTCGATCTGGTGCCGGCCGATCAGCTTGGGCAGCGGCAGATCGAGCAGTCCCATCTCATCTTCATAGACCATGCGACCATGTTCCTGGTGCGCCGAGAAATCCTGTCCGAACACGAAAGCCGGCGCGCTCAGCTTGTCGGCGCGTGAGACAATCACTTCGAGGGCGGCGTCTTCCTGCGGCCCGATGATCACCGGAATGCCTGGCTTGATGATGCCGGCTTTTTCCGCGGCGATGGTTCGGATATCGGGACCGAGAAATTCCAGATGGTCCAGGCCGACTGGCTGGACGATCGTCATGGCTGGTTTCGCAACAACGTTGGTCGCGTCGTACTTCCCGCCCAGTCCAACCTCCAGCACCACCGCATCCGCGGGATGGCGCGAGAAAGCGAGAAACATCGCCGCATTCGTGATTTCGAAATAGGTGATCGGCCGGCCGGCGTTCACGCGTTCGACTTCTTCCAAAGTCGCGGTCAGCTCGTCCTCGGAAATCAACTCGCCGGCGATGCGGATGCGTTCGTGGAAGCGCACCAGATGGGGAGAGATATGGACGTGAACGCGAAGGCCTTGCGCCTCTAGCATCGCACGGGAAAAGGCGCAGGCCGAACCTTTGCCGTTGGTGCCCGCCACATGGATGACCGGCGCGAGCTTTTTTTCCGGATTTCCCAGATCGTCCAGCAGCCGCTGAATTCGATCCAGAGCCAGATCGATCTTCTTGGGATGAAGGCTCAGCAGCCGTTCGAGGGCCGCCGTGCTTCTCGTGTCGTCTATTTCCTTCTGGACGCCGCTCATTCCGCTGCGGTGGAGCCGGCGACCGGCGGCGCGGAGGGCACGACGACGCGTGTGGCAGTCGCCGTCACCACCGGCGGCACCGCGACGGGGCGCGCGCGCGGCCGCGAACGCTTCATCGTCAGATGCGTGAGCTTGGCCAGGGTCGGGCGCAATTCGTGCCGATGCGCGACCATGTCGATCATGCCGTGCTCGAGGAGATATTCGGCGCGCTGGAAGCCTTCCGGCAGCCGCTCGCGTATGGTTTGAGCGATCACACGCGGACCGGCAAATCCGATCTGCGCACCTGGCTCGGCGATCTGGATGTCGCCCAGCATCGCGTAGGAGGCGCTGACGCCGCCATAGGTCGGATCGGTGAGCACGACGATGTAAGGCAGCCCCGCCTCATGCAACATATCGACCGCAATAGTGGCGCGCGGCAGCTGCATCAGGGAAAGAATGCCTTCCTGCATGCGCGCACCTCCGGACGAGACGAACAGGATGAAGGGCCGCTTTTCCGCCACAGCCGCTTCGATGGCCGTGACGATACCTTCGCCCACGCCCATCGAGAGCGAACCGCCGAGAAAATCGAACGGCTGGACGGCGATCATCACCGGCATGCCTTCGATCGTGCCGCGCGCCGCGGTGAGCGCCTCGTTACGCGCAGTCTTGGTGCGCGAGCTTTTCAGCTCGTCGGCATAACGCTTCTCGCCGCGAAACTTCAGCGGATCGCTGGGCACTTCCGGATAGGGAAGTTCCTCGAACACCGAGGAGTCGAAGATCGCGGCGAAGCGTTCTACGGGAGTGATGCGCATGTGGAAGCCGCATTGCGGACAGACGTTTTGCGCCACGGCCAGGTCGCGGTGGAAAATCATTTCGCCGCACGACGAACATTTCTTCCAGAGATTTTCCGGAGTCTCGGCGCGCGCGCCGCTGCCCATCAAGCTCTTGATGCGCGGACGGACGAAATTGGCGATCCAGTTCATGGCTCAACTTACCACAGAAGAGGGCGTTGCCGCATGCACGGATTTTGCCAAGGAAGCACAGAAATTCACCAC
>JANYBR010000220.1 GCA_025360685.1 Pseudomonadota bacterium | reverse complement strand
GTGATTGAAGGATTGTCGGACTTGCGGCTGATCTTGTCGACTTCGTCGATGTAGACGATGCCACGCTGCGCCCGCTCGACATTGTAGTCGGCGTTCTGAAGCAGCTTAAGGATGATGTTCTCGACGTCTTCGCCGACATAGCCCGCCTCGGTCAGGGTCGTCGCGTCAGCCATCGTAAATGGAACATCGAGGATGCGAGCGAGCGTCTGGGCGAGCAAGGTCTTGCCGCAGCCGGTCGGGCCGATCAGCATGATGTTGGACTTTGCGAGCTCGACATCGCCGTTCTTGCCGGACGAATTGATGCGCTTGTAGTGGTTGTGGACCGCGACCGAGAGCACCTTTTTGGCGTGCTGCTGGCCCACGACATAGTCGTCCAGGACCTTGAAGATCTCCTGAGGGGTGGGAACCCCCTCCTTCGACTTCATGAAGGAGGTCTTGTTCTCCTCACGGATGATCTCCATGCAGAGTTCGACGCATTCGTCGCAAATGAAGACGGTCGGCCCGGCAATGAGCTTGCGGACCTCGTGCTGGCTCTTCCCGCAGAAGGAACAGTAGAGCGTATTTTTTGACTCGCCACCGCTCGCCTTACTCATCGGCTCTCCCGGGCTGCCTGCCCGATAATTTCCCGCTTTGATCCTGTCCGATCAAAGCCTTGCATAACTCGCGCCAAACGAAGCAGCACCATTCTAGTTCATTCGACCACGTTAGCGCCGAGCGGATCAAGATTTGTTTAATTCAGCCAATTCCCCCAAGAATACGGCAGGTTAGCCGGCTCAAACGCCCTCAGGTCCTTCCGGACGGCGGGCCATCACCTGGTCGATTATGCCGAACGTCTTGGCCTCGTCCGCGGTCATATACGTATCGCGATCCAGCGCCTTTTCAATCTCCGCAACCGTCCGGCCGGTGTGCTTGGCGTAGATTTCGTTCAGGCGGTGCTTGAGCTTGATCACTTCCTGGGCATGGCGCGCGATGTCGGCCGCTTGGCCGTAATAGGAAGCGCTGGGCTGATGAACGAGTACCCTCGAATTGGGCAGCGCGAAACGTTCCCCCTTCTTGCCCGCCATTAACAGAAGCGAAGCTGCGCTCGCCGCCTGGCCGACGCAGAACGTCTGAATCGGCGGGCGGATGTATTGCATCGTGTCGTAGATCGCCAGGCCCGCCGTCACCACGCCACCAGGCGAGTTGATGTACATGTGAATCTCTTTCTTGGGGTTTTCCGCCTCAAGAAAGAGAAGTTGCGCCGTCATGAGGCTCGCACCGTAGTCCTCGATCGCCCCGGTGATGAAGATCACGCGTTCCTTCAGAAGCCGAGAGTAGATGTCGTAGGCGCGCTCGCCGCGGGCGGTCTGCTCGACCACCATCGGAACCAGAGTGTTCATATAAACTTCGCGCGGGTCGGCCATGGCGCCTACCAACCTTTCGATTCGTTGTCGAGCCGAGACTCTTACGCGCAAAAGCGCGCGTCAATCTCACATATATAGAGCCAAACGCTCCAATGCGACCATTCCACACAAAGGGTTATTGAATGACAAATGGTGGCGGTTTCCGTTGCGCCACGAGACGCGCCGCGAACAGTCTTAATGATCGTGCGCTGAAACTCAGCTTGCCTTGAGCTTTTCTGCCGCTTCGTCCGGATCCATGAACAGCGTTTCGCGATCGACCTTCTTGTCGGTGACCTGGGCAAGCTCGGCGATGAAGTCCACCACCTTATCTTCGAAGATCGGAGCGCGGATCTCGGCGGCGGCTTGCGGGTTGCTGCTGTAGAAATTGAACACCTGCTGCTCCTGGCCGGGGAACTGGCGCGCGCGCATCGCAATAGCCCGTTGCACCTCGTCGGCTGCGACCGTGATGCCGTTCTGCTCCCCCACCCGGGCAAGTACCAGACCGAGCCGGACGCGACGTTCGGCAATCTGGCGATATTCCTTCTTGAGCTCGTCGTCCGACTTGCCTTCATCGGCGGCAGTCTTGCCTTCGCGCTTCAACTCGGCCTCGACCTGTTTCCAGATGCCGTCGAATTCCGCTTCGACCATCGCAGGCGGCAACTCGAACGAATGCATGCCGTCGAGCGCGTCCAGGATGCGACGCTTCATGTGCAGGCGGCTGGCGCGGGTGAAGTCCGACTTCAGCTGTTCGCGCACGCGTTCCTTCAGGGTTCCCAAATCGTCGAGCCCGAGTTTCTTGGCGAGTTCATTGTCGATCGTGATCGGGTCGGGCTTCTTCACCTCGTTCACCGTCACCGCGAAGACGGCCTCCTTGCCGGCCAAACCCGCTTCCGGATAGTCCGCCGGGAATGTGACCGTCACGTCGCGCGCGTCTGTCGCCTTCGAGCCAACAAGCTGGTCCTCGAAACCTGGAATGAGCTGACCGCTGCCGAGCGTGAGCTCAAAACCGTCGGCCTTGCCGCCCTTGAACTCGGCGCCGTCGACCTTGCCGACGAAATTGATCACCACCACATCGCCCTTTTCGGATACCGCATCAGCGTCTTTCGCGGAATAGGTCTTGGCCTGTTCGGCAAGCCGGGTCAGCGCCTCGTCAACATCGGCGTCCTGAACGTCCCCGACCAGGCGCTCGACCTTGAGCTTGGCCACATCCGCCAGCTCGAACTCCGGCATAAGGTCGACTTTGACGGTGAATTCGAGGTCCGACTTCCCGTCGACCACCTGCTGGTATTCGCTGACGAGGTCCACTTTCGGCGGTGTCGCGGGCTTAAGGGAATTGTCGGTGATCGCTTTCTGGCTGGATTCGTTGACGGCGGCCTCGACGATCTCGTTCATCATCGACTTGCCGTAGGTCTTCTTCAGAAACGAGACGGGTGCCTTGCCCGGACGGAAGCCCTTGAGGTGCAGGCGCGGCTTCATCTCCTCCAGCTTGCCAGTCAGACGGTCATTAAGATCGTTCTGGAGAATGACGACCTTGAACTCGCGGCGCAGCCCTTCGGAAATGGTCGCTGTGATTTGCATGTCTCGTTCCTACGTTCTCATTTCCAAATGGCCTGCCGTGCGAAGCGGCGAACACCATTCACCAGTCGCCCTACGCCATGCTTTGGGGGGCACCCTTCGCTGCTCCGCCGCGAAGGATGGTGCGGGCGGAGGGACTTGAACCCCCACGACTTTCGTCACTGGAACCTAAATCCAGCGCGTCTACCAGTTCCGCCACGTCCGCGTCCAAGCCCGCCGGGTTCGATTTTTGAGGCCGAACTGCCGGAAGGGCGCCCCTATAACAGGGGTTTTCCCGGGGTGCTAGGGCCTAGGGCAACCGCTTCAAATAAAGCGCGACGTCCCAGTATTTGCCGAACTTGCGGCCGATTTCCTGATAGGTGCCGATATGCTCGAAGCCCGCCGACCGGTGCAGTGCGATCGAGGCCTCGTTCGGCAGAGTGATGCCACCGAACACCCGGTGAATGTCCTGGCCTGCCAGCGCGTCGAGCAGCGTATCGTAGAGCTGACGGCCAAGCCCTTTGCCGCCTTCACTCGGGGCCAGATAAACGCTGGTTTCGATGCTCGTATCGTAGGCCGCCTTCTCCTTGAAGCGCGCGGAGCAGGCCCAGCCGATGGAACGGCTGCCGCGCACAGCGACGAAGCATTGGTAGCGGCCGCTCGAGCGGAATCCGTCGAACCACTCCTGCCTCTGCGCCAAGCTGCGAGGCTCCAGGTCGAACGTGATCGGCGTGTTGACGACATAGTGATTGTAGATCGCCAGAAGCTCGGGCAAGTCGCGCTGCTCCGCGCGCCGGATCGAAACGTCAGTCATCGGCCTTCAACGCGCGCAGAACTTGCGGCAGCTGCTCCGGTATGTCTTCGGCAATCAACCCTGGTCCAAACATGTTCGCTGCCTCTCCATGCAGCCATACGGCCATTGCGGCCGCGTCGAACGAATCCACATCCTGCGCGATCAAACCACCGATGAGCCCAGCGAGTACATCGCCGGAACCGGCGGTCGCCAATGCAGGCGGCGCATTGCAGTTGATGATTGCGCGGCCGTCTGGCGCCGCGATCACCGTGTCTGCACCTTTCACAAGCACTGTGCACTTTGCGGCGGCAGAGGCAGCGCGCGCCGCTTCGACCTTGTTCGTCGCCTTCTGAAGCACGCCGGGAAAGAGCCGCTCGAACTCGCCTTCGTGTGGCGTGAGGACGGCCGGCTCACGCAGAATTGAGAACAGCGCCTGAGGTTCATCCTTGTAGGACATCAGTGCATCGGCATCGAGGACGCCCGCCGCACCGCTTGCCAGGACGGCCGCGACCAGATCCTTGGTGGCGGGTCCGACGCCGCATCCTGGACCTATTACAACGGAGTTGAATCGTTTGTCTTTCAAGAGTTCGGCAAGCCCGTTTGCGCCCACGAATGGCTTGACCATGATCGCCGTGAGTGCCGCGGCATTGATCGACACGGCATCGGGTGGGCTCGCCACGCTGACAAGGCCTGCTCCGACACGCGACGCGCCGCGTGCCGCAAGCCTTGCGGCTCCGGTCGCATGCGCGGGACCGCTGACAATGACGCAATGACCGCGGACATATTTGTGGCTGCCGGCGTTGGGCCAGGGAAAGCTCCAAAGCGCGGGCCCGTTCTCGAACAGCTTTGGTTTTGTCTCCGTCAGCGCCGCGTCCGGAATGCCGATGTCTGCAACGACGACGTCACCGCACAGATCTCGCGACGGCATCAAAAGATGGGCCGGTTTCTTGCGGAAGAAGGTCACAGTTAGCGCAGCGTTGACGCTGTCGCCGGCGAACGCCCTGGCAGTGTCGCCGTGAATGCCGCTCGGCACGTCGACAGCGACGACGCGGTCTTTGAAGGACTTCGAGGCCATGGCAAAGCTTCGTGCCGCGCCCTCGAGCGGCCGCGACAGTCCCGCTCCGAACAGTGCATCGACAAAGAGCTCGGCCAGCCTTGTGCTGCCGGCGAGTGGAACGGTCCTTCCCGTCCAGCGCCGCGCCATCTTTGCCGCGTCGTCCTTCAGCGCGCCGATATCCACCAGCGTCTCGATCCAGACGTTCCAGCCGCGCGCCAGCAGGTGGCGGGCCGCGACATAACCATCGCCGCCATTGTTGCCCGGACCGCAAAGCACGGCACAGGGGCGAGGCGTCCAGCGCTGGCATATCGCGTCGGCGACCGCGACGCCGGCCTGCTCCATCAACTCGATCGAAGGCGTGCCGTGCGCGACCGCATAGCGATCGGCCGCGTACATCTCTTCGACGGTCAGGATCTCGGAAGTCATCGCACTCGGTAGTGATAGCGGTACAGCTCGCACCGGAATCCTAGGCTCTCATAGAGCCGAATGGCAGAGACATTTGCAGCCACGACCTGCAAACAAGCTCCTGTTGCGCCCATTTCCCGGCCGCGCCGCAGCAATGCCGACAGGGTAGCCCGCGACAGGCCGCGTCTTCGTTGTTCTGGATCAGTCACAACCCACTGCAGGCACATCATCCGCTCGTGGATCGCGCCAAAGGCGACCGAGGCGATTTGACCGTCTTCATCACGCGCCTCGCCGAAGAACGCCGGGATCGCCAGCATCTCCAGAATGGCGTGAAGGGCGCCGGCTTCTGCCACGCTCCGGCGCGACAGACGGCGGTGCGCTGCCAGCCATTCCGGCGACGGCCGGCCCTCCAGAATGTCGAACTCGAACTCCGAGTCCGGAGCTGGCGGCCGATGCCGGCGGAAGTTCATGAACAGGGTGAGGGTTTCGTCTTCGCGCCTGTAGCCGCGCACGTCCAGAGCGGCGTCCAGTTCTTTCGTTCCGGTCGAGAGAATGCGGAAGTAGGATGGTTGGCCGTGCGAGCGATAGACATCCTCGCAATAGGCGATCTTGTCGGCGAGCGCGCGACTGCCCTGCCCGATCACGTTGACAGAATTGGTACGGCGTGTCTGGCCGTTTGCGAGGCGGATGAGCCAGCCATCGTAGAAGATCTCTTTCAGCGCGGGCCATGCATTCATGCAGGTTTCCTCGACCTGTGCGTGGAGTCTGGGCGTGTCCATGTCGTTCTCCGTTCTGGCAGAACCGGAGAGCGAGGAACCCGCAAACGAAAAGCCCCGCGCGATCCGGCGGGGCTTTGAGAAACTCGTCGCAGAAAATGCGCGCGTCTACCCACCCCATCGGAAGGTGGTACGGCGTCGCGAGGCGGCATTCTTCGAAGTCATGGCAGGCAAGATACGCAAAAAGTTTCGGAGTGCAAGCGGCTCATTCTTCCCAGCCCGGCGGCGGCCAGAAACGCTTGCTTGGATCGGACGGGCTCATGATGCCCACGGGAGCGCCGTTCGGGTCTTCAAGGATGGCGTAGCGCGCGCCCCAGAATGCGTCGTAGGGCGGCTGCAATCCGCGATAGCCGGCGGCAGTCATTTCGGAGTAGATCGCATCGACGTCGTCGCGCGTCTCCACTCCGAAGCCGAGCACGGCGCGACCGGCAAGGTCTGTGCGACCGGCCCAGCCCTTGTTCCAGATCGTCGCAAAGCGCGGCGTGTCGAGGTCGAAGTCAAAGTCGTTCGCAAATTCACACGACGCATGATACGGCGCACTCGTCTCACTTTCTGCCGGTGCAGGAAAATTGGCGCCAAGTCGCCGGTAAAACTTCGCGGAAGCATTGACGTCCCGCACGACCAGATTGATTTGATTCAGCACCACGTTTCTCGCGCCCATCGTCAGAATCCCTTCGGCATTTTGTCGTAGTGCGGATCGGACATTTCGTATGCGTAGGACGCAGCCAGAACGCCGGCATCGTCGAACATGCGCCCGACGATCTGCAGGCCCACGGGCAAACCGTCGGACGAGAAACCGCAGGGCACGCTGGCTGCCGGCTGCTGGGTGAGATTGAACGGGACGCTGAACGGCGTCCACGCCATCCAGGCGTTGCCATCGTCATCGAGCGGCGAGAGCCTTCCGACGTCGAACGCGGTGGTGGCCAATGCCGGCGTCAGGAGGAAGTCATATTTCTCCATGAACACGCGCATCGCGCTGCCATAGGCGCCGCGCGCCATGTTGGCGGCAAGATAGTCCTTCTTGGAAATCTCAACACCTTCCTTGGCCATCTGGCGCAGACCCGGGTCGAGCAGTGCCTTCTTTTCGTCGGGATAGTCCCCGAGCAGGCTGGCTGCGCCGGACCACCACAAGGTGCGGAATGTCGGCCCCGGATCGCCGCCGGGCGGGTCGACCTGCTCCACATGCGCGCCGAGCCGTTCGAACCGCTTCGCCGCGGCGGCCACAAGCGTTGCGACTTCCGGAAGAATGCGCTCGGCGAATCCCATGCGCGGACTGAAGGCGATGCGCTTGCCTGCAAGCGGCGCTTCGATCTCGGCGGCATAGTCCGTCGGATAGTAGGGCAGCGAATGCCAGTCGCGCGCATCGGGACGGGCGATGACATTCATCAGCATGGCGCTGTCGAGCGCGGTGCGGCTCATCGGTCCGACATGCGCCAAGGTTCCAAACGGCGAGAGCGGATAAGCCGGGACGCGTCCAAAGCTCGGCTTGAGGCCGTAGATGCCCGAAAAGCTCGCCGGAATGCGGATCGAACCGCCGCCGTCCGTGCCAAGTCCGATCGGGCAGAAGCGCGCGGCGATTGCCGCCGACGTTCCGCCCGACGATCCGCCGGGCGTCTTGTGCTTGTTCCACGGATTGCGGGTGATGCCGGTGAGCGGGCTGTCCGTCGAACCCTTCCAGCCGAATTCGGGTGTTGTGGTCTTGCCGATCAGCACGGCACCGGCTTCGCGCAGGCGCGCCACGGTCGGCGCATCGCTATCCCAGGCCTGATCGGGATCGACGGTGCGCGAGCCGCGCAAGGTCGGCCAGCCCTTTGTGAGGAGCAAATCCTTCACCGCGACCGGCACGCCGTCGAGTGGCGAGAGTTGCTCGCCCGTCATCCAACGTTCCTCGGACGCTTCGGCCAGCGCGCGCGAGGCCTCCGGATCGAGATGACAGAACGAGTTGATCTCGGCATCGAGGGCTTCGATCCGCGTGATGCAACCTTCGGTGACTTCGACCGGCGAAAGATCCCGTGCCGCAAACAGCGCCGACAATTCCGCCGCGGTCATCTCATGCGGTTCTTTGGCCATGGTTTACCTCGAACAGCGCGCCACTTTCAGTGTCACGGCCCACCGGTGTGTGGGCCGCCCAGGTGACGAATGTTTCCATTCTTCAAGAAGGGTCTGAGAATAGATCTCCAAAACCACAACGGCCTTCAACTGGGTGGCCCGCACTCCGGCGGGCCATGACAATTAAATCAATTCACCTTCGTCAGCGGCGCTTCACTGCCCTTTTCGACCAGTCGCAATCTAGCCCCATCGATCTCGAATGTCGTGACCGAGCAATTGTCGGGCGAAAAATTCACCACGCGATCATCGCCGGTTGCGCCGCCTGCCAGGACGTTAATCGCCACATAGTGCGAGAAAATCACCGTGTCGGCGGCGAGCCCGGCTACCGACGCGATACACGCCTCGCGCCACTCGGCGAGCTCCGGTGTCACGCCGCGCCAGGAACCTGTCATCAACTGGCGCAGCCACTGTACGCGGCCCTCGAGCGTCATCCCCTTGGGCGATGGTATCTCGGCGACCGCCTGCTCGATGACGGGGGTGCGGCTCCACAATTTCGCAAGCGGCGCGGCGGTTTCCTGCGTGCGCCGCAGCGGGCTCGAGAGAATGGGCAGCGGTCCGAGCGGATGGAGCTTCTGCGCGACGGCCTTGGCCTGGGCGTGTCCGAGCTCGTCGAGCCCCGGGTCCATGTCTTCGCCGAAGCCAGCGGCCGCCTTGCCGTGTCGGACCATGTAAATGCGCGTCATCGCCTATCCCGGAAATTGTGTTGCTTCATTGTTTTCCAACTGGCGGTTTCGGTATTCACCCCCCCCCGGGGGGTATCAATTTCGCGGTTCAACCCCCTCGATATTTCGTCCAATCATCTGATGTACCGATAAAAAGACCATGGACAAGTTGCGGCAACTTCGGCGAGTAAAACTAGGCGCGGCGATGTATTCAGCAACAAAATTGTTCGGCGAAATTCGCGGTTTTCGCTCTTACTCCGTGCCTCGAACACTCGTTCGTCAGGTCAGAACACCTAGGAATTCAGTCCGAAGATGTCAAGATCCCCCTTGGGAGAATTCGCCGCTCGATTCATGAGCCCGCCATCCATCCTTCGACAGTCCGTAGCGACAGCGTGCGGACAGGATGAAGGCTTTGGAGAATTCCTCATCCTGAGCCTGTCGAGGGATGAGCTTGTCGGCGACGCGATCTCGTTCGAACAAATTCTGGTCAACTCCCTGCTACGAAAATTTGAACAGGTTGGTCACTTCGCCCGGCGTGACGCTGCCGCGCTTGCCGAGGATTTCCTCGCGCATCATCCAGTCCAGCGTCGCGTCGTCGTCCGGCGTGTGGGCGAGGAAGCGTTTTCCGTCCTCTAGCCTGCCCACCACGATGCCGAAGCGTTTGCCACGGCGATCGAGCACGACCGTGTAGGTCTCCACGCTTGCAGCACCGTCGGGTTTTTCCACGACCTCGGGATGCGCCATCGCATCGATGTCTTTCTGATAGGTCTTGGGATCCTCGCGCTTCCAGGCTCCTTGCGTCGGCAGGGTCGAGTAGATGCCTGCCGAATGCTTGGTCACGTACCAGCCATTGCCCGTGCACAGACCATACTTGCCCGGCGCCGCGCGCAGCTTTTCGGCCATCTGCACGATGGAGTGCATGACATAGTTGTTTCCCGGACCGCCAAAATACGGCAGCCCGCCGGTGATGGTCAGGCCGCGCGGATCATCCGTCGCCAGACCAAGTTCGAGGCAGCCGATTTCGACCGCCGACGGGAAACAGGAATACAGATCGATGAAGGAAAGATCGCCGCTGCCGATATCGGCCATGGCGAAGGCCGTGCGGCCGATCGTGCGGATGGCGGGCGACGAGTAGAAGTTCACCCGCTCCGTCACATTCCAGATGTCGCTGGCATCGCCGCAGCCATGCAGGAACACCCACTTCGATTCCGGAATGCCGAGCTCGCGGGCCTTGGCGACGCTGGTCATCACCACAGCCGCGGCCATGTCCACCTCGATCACCGCATTGAGATACTTCGTATAGGGAAAGCCGACGAAACGGTTTTTCTCCGAAGGAGTCGAAATCTCGGCCGGTGGACGATAGGTCGGAAACCAGGAATAGGGATTTTCCGACGCCACCTTCGTGAACGGCGAGAAGAACTTGCCGAGCCACTCCAGATGCTCGGCGGGACTGCGATGCTTCATGCCGCGCAGGCCGTTTTCGAACAAGGGATAGACGTTGACAGGGAACTGAAGGCCGTGGCGACGCTCGCTATCGGTGGTGCCGGCGCGCTGCTCGCCGATCTCGGTCGGATCGTCGCCCGGATCGCCGTCGGCTCCTTTGCCCCAGCCCAGATCGACGCTCTGCTTCATGGCGCCGAGCATCGAGGCGATATATTCCGCGCCGGCCAAGAGCGCCACATCGCACTCGCCGTTGGCGATTTCCTCGGCGGTGCGATTGACCAGCCATTGCGGTGTGTTGCCGCCCGTGGCGCTGAGCAACATGCGCCGCGGCTTGGCGCCGATCTTGTTCGCCAGGCTATGCGGCGGATTGCGGAACATGCGTTTGGGCAATCGGCCCTGGTCGCCCGGCGAGTCCGCCGTGAAGCGCACGACCGAAATCGTGTCGATCGCTGCGGTCAAATTTTTTGCACCGCTATCGGCAATAGCCCGGCGCGAAACTTCCGCCAGCATCGCGATCGGATCGAGGCCCTCTTTTATCTTGCCTTCGCGCGCGGTCTTCTGGGTGAACTGTCCGCCGCCGACAAGAATGGGTGTGCGGGGATGGATCTCTGTCATGTCTTCAGTCCGAAATGTTGAGCGGCGATGACAGCACGGCACGCGCCAATTTCAAAGTTTGGTCGTTTCCGCAAGGTAACGGACTCACGCGGAGCCGCGGAGAACAATTCGCAGCTGTCATCCCCGGCCGAGCAATGCGAACGCAATGCGAGGGGAAGGGGACCCAGGTGGTGACGCGCATCGGTTTGGGCAATTAATCGGTCTCGGACCCGATCGATCCTGTCTGCCCTCCATCCTTCGGCACGCGCAGGATGAGGAACCCCGAGACCTCATTCCGAGCCTGTCGAGGGACGGCAAGTTCAGGATGAAGGTTGAGAATTGGTCCTCACCCTGAGCCCTTCAT
>JANYBR010000199.1 GCA_025360685.1 Pseudomonadota bacterium | reverse complement strand
CCTTGAGCACGCAGAACTTCACCGGCTCCTCAAGCGCGACATAGACCCACAACTCGGTCTGGATGCCGCATTCGGAATGCTCGAAAACGCTGTAACCGAAGCCGTGGCGTACGACATAGGGAGTTGCGCCGCAGGCCGGCGACGGCGATGGCGACCAGAACTGTCCGGTTTCCTCGTCACGCAGATAAAACGCCTCGCCGGTCGAGTCGCTGACTGGATCGTCCTGCCACGGCGTAAGGCGGTACTCGTGCGCATTTTCGGCCCAGGTATAAGCCGAGCCACTTTCGGAAACCACGGTGCCGAACTGCGGGTTGGCCAGGATATTCACCCACGGCAGCGGCGTCGGATGCGTGGCCGACGTGGCGATGATGTACTCGCTGCCATCGGCCGAGAAGCCGCCGAAGCCATTGAACAGCAGAGTCTGCGATAGCGCAGGATCGGCGTCGTGTTCGAGGTTGATGCGCGCGGGACGCGTCGCGGCGAAGCGCGGAATCGGCAGATCGATCTGCTCGCGGCGCTTGACCTGCTCGATCAGCGCGCCGCGCTCATCGGCAATTATCACGCGCGCGACCGCCTGCAACAGCACCCGGTCTTCGGGTGAAATCTGCTCGACGGGGCGCACGAAAATGCCGCCCGGACGATCGATGATATTGGCTTCAATGCCGGCCGCGATCAGGCCCATGATTTGTTCCTGCAGCGCCTGCCGATAACCGCCGCGGTCCTCGTTCCAGATCACCAGGTCCACCACCAAGCCTTTCAGGCGCCAGTAGGCATGAGCCTGTACCAGCTGGCGGACCAGGTCGAAGTTGTCCGTGGATGCGATCTGCAGCAGCACGATCGGTAGATCGCCTGAAATGGCGTAGCCCCAAATGCCGGATTGCCCGCGCCGGTTCTTGAGCAACACGCCTGGGTCGGCGCGTAGCGAAGCATTGGCATAGATAACGGAATTGGCCAGGCGCGCATACAACTGTGCATCTGCATCCGACGCGTTGATTTGCCGCAGCACCACCTGGCTGTGCGTCCATGCCAGCTCGAAGACGCGGTCCGCGAGCCGGCGGTCCTGGTATTTTTCGATCAGGCCCAGCGCAGCGTCGCGGGTTTCGCCGATACCGGTAACCATGTCGACGGTCACGGATTGTTCGGGCTCAAGTGCGATGCGATAGCGGATCGCCACGATTGGGTCGAGCACCGAACCCTGGCTGCCGGATAGTGCCGACGGCCCGTCCAGATCGGTCATCGCCTGCGGCGTGGCGACGGTGTTGCCGCGTCCGACAAAACGCATGCGATCGGTTTCAAAGGAAACTTCACCCGCCGCTGCCCCATGTACCGCCATGAGGTGAAACATCCATGGCGTCTTTTCGTCGAACGAGCGCGGCCGCCGGGTGCAGAGGATCGCGCGCCGCTGGTCGATGATCTCTGTCTGGACGAAAAGATTGCTGAACGCGGGATGCAGCGCGTCCGCAGCCGCGACGGCGAGAACTACTTCGCCATAGCTGGTGACGTCAATGGTGCGGCGACTGCGTGCACGGTTGTTGATATGAATGCGCCGCAACTCGATGTCGTCTTCCGGTGAGACGACGATCTCGGTATGCGTATCGAAATCGAGATCACGCCGGCGAAATTCCGCGCGGCCTTCGGAGAAGATTGCCTCATAGGTGTCGGCGCGTTTGAGTGTTGGCTGATGGGTGTTCGACCAGAACACACCGGTAGCCACGTCACGGATGTAGCAGAACGAGCCCCAGTCATCGCAGGTCGTGTCTTCGCGCCAGCGGGTGACCGCAAGGTCCTTCCAGCGGCTGTAGCCACCGCCGGCGTTGGTCACCATCACGTGATAATTCCGATTCGACAGCAGCTGCACTTCAGGAGTGGCTGTGGTGGCCGTGTTGATGACGCGCACCGGCATTTCCTGGTCATTGACGGCCGAGCGAATCGAAGAGAATCCCGCCGTGTGCAACTGGAAGGCGCCGGCCTTCGGTATGCGCTCCTGCAGCAGCAGGTTCGTCGCCTGGAACATCGGGTCGGACTCAAAGCGTCTCTGCATCGGACGGTTCAGCAGCAGGTGTGCCAGGGACAGGAATATCATTCCCTGGTGGTGCGACATGAAGGATCTGATCACCACGCTAGGTTGTCCGCGCGGCATGCGCGAGGCCGTATAGTCGACCGCTTCGTAAAAGCCGAATCGTCCGTCCAGCCCCTCATCGCCAAGGCGCTGCAGGTTGAGACAGGCTTCTTCGGGTGCAACCATCAATGCGAGCGCCGTTGCGTACGGTGTGACCACCAGGTCTTCGGCCAGGCCGCGCTTCAAGCCCAGGCCGGGCACGCCGAACGCACGGTACTGGTAGTTGAGCGCAGCGTCGACGGTGTTATAGCCGCTCTCGGAAATGCCCCAAGCCACGCCGCGCTGCGATGCATAGCTGATCTGGCGTTCGACTGCCGCTTCACAGGTACGGTAGAGGAGGGTGTTTTCGTAATTCGGCATGACCAGCAACGGCATCAGATATTCGAACATCGA
>JANYBR010000186.1 GCA_025360685.1 Pseudomonadota bacterium | reverse complement strand
CGATTTCGAGCGTCCTGCGCAACGATGGAGTGGTGCCGCCGGCCCTGCCGCCCGGCCTCCACAAGCCGGCGCCTGCCGCGATTCAGCCGATCATCATGGGCGTTCGTATCGGCGAGCATCAGGACCGCACGCGCTTCGTCGTGGAGGTTTCCGATCCGGTCGCCATGCGGACCTTCACTTTGTCGGGTCCGAACCGGGTGGTGATCGATATGCCCGTCGTGCAATGGCACCTGGAGGCGCCACCGCGGCCGACGGGAAATGGCGTGGTGCGCAGCTACCGCTACGGCCTGTTCCGGCCTGGCAACTCGCGCTTCGTGATCGATCTGAACCAGCCGGTGGGCGTCAGCGATCCGCTCGTCATCCCGCCGACGGGCGGCTACGGCTACCGGGTCGTCATCGACCTGTTCCCGACTTCACAGACCAAGTTCGATCAGGGCGCCGGCTGGCCTGCCGACCTCAGGGCGCGCGAAGCCGCCGCCGCTTTGCTCGCGTCGCTGCCGCCGGCCCGGCTCCAAACCCCGGCGAGCGGCGAAAAGCGGGTCATCGTCATCGATGCGGGCCATGGTGGAATCGACTCCGGCACGAGCGGAGTCAACGGCTTGCAGGAGAAAGATCTGGTGCTGGATGAAGCGTTGCGGCTGGGGCGCGAGCTCACCCGCCGGGGCAACTATGTGGTGCACCTGACCCGCGATAGCGATGTCTACATTCCGCTGAAGGAACGCGTGAACATCGGGCGCAGCTGGCGCGCCGACCTGTTCATTTCGCTGCATGCCGATTCCAATCCGGACTCCGGGGTCAATGGCTTGTCGATCTATACCCTCTCCGAGTCGGGCTCCGACAAGGAGGCGGCGGCACTGGCGCGGAAGGAAAACCAGTCCGACGTCATCGCCGGCGTCGACCTTGCGGGCGGCAATTCGACCGTGGCGCCCATCCTGATCGACCTGGCGCAGCGCGACACCATGAACAGATCTTCACGATTTGCTCAGGGTGCGGTCGGCATGCTCTCGCGCACGACGGACATCTTGCCGCGACAGCCCCTGCGAGCAGCGGCTTTCGTGGTTTTGAAGGCGCCGGACGTGCCATCGGTACTGATCGAGCTGGGCTATCTTTCCAACAATGCCGATGCGGGTCAGATGAACTCGGGGCGCTGGCGCAGTGGTGTGGCGCAGGCGATCGCGGGCGCCGTGGACCGCTATTTCACCCCGACGGCGGCGGCGCCCAATGCCATGGGTGGCGCGCCGTGACGGAAGTCCTTTCCATGGCCATAATCGACGGATAGAAGGTCGTCCGATGGGGTTCAGCTCGCCGATGTGGCGCCAAATTCTACTGTACGCAGGCCTGGGCGTAGGCGTCCTGGCCGCTGGTGCCGTGCTGGGCGCATTCATCTACATCTATACGATCACGCGCAGCCTGCCGAGCGTGGAGACTTTGCGCGACTACCAGCCGCCGGTCACCACACGCGTCTATGCCGGCGACGGCTCCTTGCTCGGCGAATATGCGCGCGAGCGGCGGATCTTCGTGCCGGTCGCCTTCGTGCCCAAGCTGGTCATCGAAGCGTTCACATCGGCTGAAGACAAGAACTTCTACAATCATCCCGGCATCGATCCGTCGGGCATCATGCGCGCCGGGATCAAGGACATCTTCAACGTCTTCGCGCATCGCCGCCTTGAAGGCGCATCCACGATCACCCAACAGGTGGCGAAGAATTTCCTGCTCAATAGCGATGTGAAATTCTCGCGCAAGATCCGCGAAGCCATTCTGGCGATCCGCATCGATGCGACCTATTCCAAGGAAAAGATCCTTGAGCTTTATCTCAACGAAATCTATCTCGGCGAGAATTCGTACGGCGTCGCCGCCGCGGCGCTGAATTATTTCGGCAAGTCGCTGGACGAACTCGACGTGGCCGAGGTGGCGTTTCTGGCAGCACTGCCCAAGGCGCCTTCGGCCTACGACCCGGTCACCAATCACCAAACGGCGGTCGACCGGCGCAATTGGGTGATCGGCCAGATGGAGGATAATGGCTACATCACGGCCGACCAGGCGCGCGCCTCGATCGCCGAGCCGCTGGTCACGCAGACGCGAGCGATCGGCTCCCAGACTCAAGACGCGGACTATTTCGTCGAGGAAGTGCGCCGGCTGCTGTACGCGCGCTATGGCGAGCAGGCCCTGTACGATGGCGGCCTGCAGGTGCGCGCAACGCTCGACACGACATTGCAGAACTATGCGGTGAATGCGCTGCGCCAGGGCCTGGTGCGCTACGACCGTCGCCATGGCTGGCGCAAGCCCATCAGCAGCATCGATGTCTCGGGCGACTGGAAAACGACACTGGCCACGGCACAGAACCAATCCGGCATCGACTCATGGCGCGTTGCGGTCGTGCTGTCGTTCGACGGCAACAATACCAAGATCGGCCTGGGCGACGGCTCAAGCGCGACAATTCCATTCACCGAACTGAGCTGGGCGCGGCGCGAGCTCGCCAATGCCAGTGTTGGCGCGGCACCGGTCAAACCGCAGGACGTGCTCAAGATCGGCGACGTCATCTATGTCGAGCCTGTCGACAACAAGCGCAATTTCGGTTTGCGCCAGGTACCCGAGGCCAATGGCGGCATCGTGGCGATGGATCCGCACACGGGGCGCGTGCTGGCGCTGTCGGGCGGGTTCAGCTACGCCTCGAGCGAGTTCGACCGGGCCTTCCAGGCGCTGCGTCAACCCGGCTCCTCATTCAAGCCCTATGTCTATGCGGCGGCGCTCGACAATGGCTATACGCCCGTCACGAAGATACTCGATGCGCCGTTCGAGATGGTCGATGGCAGCGGGAAGATCTGGCGGCCGAGGAACTTCGAGCGCCACTATCTCGGCATGACCACGCTGCGGCGCGGTATCGAATTGTCGCGCAACCTGATGACCATTCGCCTCGCACAAGCCGTTGGCATGGAAAAGGTCGTCGAATATCCCGAACGCTTCGGCGTCTACGATCACCTGGCGCCGCTGCTGGCGAACTCGATCGGCTCTGGCGAGACCACCTTGCTCAAGCAGGTGACCGGATATTCGGTGTTTGTGAACGGCGGCAAGAAAGTGATCCCTTCGCTCATCGACCGCATCCAGGATCGCAACGGCCGCACCATCTGGCGGCATGACGGGCGCGCCTGCGACGGTTGCAGCGCCGGCGGCTGGAGCGGCCAGTCGGAGCCGCTGATTGAAGATACGCGCGAGCAGGTTCTGGATCCGCAGACCGCTTACCAGGTTGTGTCCTTGCTCGAAGGCGTGGTGCAGCGCGGCACGGGCCGTTCGGTGCTGGCCGTCGGCAAGCCGCTGGCCGGCAAGACCGGCACGTCCAACGATGCCAAGGACGTGTGGTTCGTCGGTTTCTCGCCCGATCTGGTTTGCGGTGTTTTCGTGGGATACGACAATCCGCGCACTTTGGGTTCGCTCGAGCAGGGGGCCACGGTGGCCGCGCCGATCTTCCGCGACTTCATGAAGGGCGCACTGTCAGGCCAGCCGGGACTGCCGTTCCGCGTGGCGCCTGGCGTCGAGATCGTGAACATCGACTATCACACAGGCGAACTGTCCGACGGGCCGGGCTCGATCCCCGAAGTGTTCAAGCCGAACACCGCACCGGGCGAGCCGGACGCGCCGACCGCGGAGATCGGCGGCGGCATGGGCGCGATTTCGGATCCCAACGCCCCGGCCGCCGGCACGACGGTCGACCCCAACAATGGCGGGTTGTACTGAGACGGCATTGGTTTGAGTCCACCCATCATTGTCACGGCCCGCCGGGTCCGTACGCGGACGCTACGGACGGGCCGCCCTGTTGACGCATTGCTCATGGTCGAAGGGTGAGACTGCGGCTCCACTTGATGTATCAAGCCCACGATCACCTGGGTGGCCCGGATTCCCGGGCCATGACACCGGGGGTGGTTCAACCCAATCCGCATCGGCTTTGAATCCGTGAACTTTACGAATGGCTGGCCGCTGCCTATATGAGCGGCCGGAGTAACGATCATGCGCCCCGAAGTTCAACGCACCGTCGAAGAGATCCAGCAGGCCGTCGCCCTGCTGAGGAGGCATCTTTGACTGGGACAAATCTACGCGCCGGCTCGACGAGCTGAACGCCAAAGCCGAAGACCCTTCGCTCTGGAACAACCCGCAGGAAGCCCAGAAACTAATGCGCGAGCGGCAGAAGCTCGAGGCGTCGCTGTCGTCGGTGCGCGCGCTGGAGAACGAGCTTGGCGATGTCCTCGGCCTGATCGAAATGGCGGAAGCGGAAAACGATTCCGCGATGGTCGCGGATGCAGAGAAATCGATCCAGGGCCTGCACAAGCACGCCGAGCAGCAGCGGCTGCAATCCATGCTGTCGGGCGAAGCCGATGCCAACGACACCTATCTCGAAATTCATGCCGGTGCCGGCGGCACCGAGAGCCAGGACTGGGCCGCGATGCTCGAGCGCATGTACACGCGCTGGGCGGAAAAGCACGGCTACAAGGTCGAGTATCTCGAGGAGAGCGAAGGCGAGGGCGCCGGTATCAAGTCGGCGACGTTGCAGATCAAGGGCGAGAACGCCTATGGCTGGCTGAAGACGGAGGCGGGGGTTCACCGCCTGGTGCGGATTTCGCCGTTCGATTCCAATGCCCGCCGCCACACGAGTTTCTCCAGCGTCACGGTCTATCCGGTGATCGACCAGTCGATCGAAATCGACATTCCCGACAAGGATGTGCGCATCGACGTCTATCGCGCGTCCGGCGCCGGCGGCCAGCACGTCAACAAGACCGAGAGCGCAGTGCGCATCACCCACATTCCGACCGGCATCGCGGTCGCCTGCCAGACCGAGCGTTCGCAGCACCAGAACCGCGCCAACTGCTGGGACATGTTGCGCGCGCGCCTTTACGAGATCGAACTGAAAAAGAAGCAGGACGAGACCGGCGCGTTCATTGGCGAGAAGTCGGAGATCGGCTGGGGCCACCAGATCCGCTCCTACGTCCTGCAGCCCTATCAGCTGGTGAAGGATCTGCGCACGGGCGTGGAAAGCCGCTTGCCGCAGGACGTGCTGGACGGCGAGATTGATCCGTTCATGGCGGCGGCGCTGGCGCAGGCCATCGGCGGCAAGCCCAAGGAAGCGGTCAAGGATCTGGAGTAAAGTCATTTCCATCCCGTTTTCTCATACCTAACTTCGTCATTGCCGGTCCTGAGTTTTTCGAAGGATCCGGGCAACCCATTTTCTTCAAGACCGAAAACGAATTGGGTCGCCCGCATGAAGCGGCGATGACGAAATAGGGGAGCAGTTTCTAACGAGAAGAGAAATGTTTGGTTCGGCGCACAACGCGGTTGCGGTCGGAAAACAAATAAGCCCCGCTGCGAATGAACGCGGCGGGGCTCTTTCGTTTTCAGTTCGACGTTTTAGTTGCTTGACTTGATCGGCGTGAATGTCGAGGCCATCGGACGGTTCGCGTCCGCGCCCATTGTGCGCGAGACCATCGATGCCGAAGAGGATGGCGCGGATGCTGGCGCGGACGACGCCGGTCCCGAGCCGCGGAATTCCGCCGGCTTCTTGGGAGCGTTGTCGTCGGACATCGGATTGTCGGCGTGGCGGCAATTGCCTTCGAAGAACGCACCGGTTTCGACGGCGAACGCCTCGTGCAGGATATTGCCTTCGACGTGACTGGTTGCACACAGCAGAACTTTGCGGGCCCGGATGCTGCCTTGCACGCGGCCGCGAATGGTCACGTCCTCGGCGATAACTTCGCCGTGAATGAACGCCTTGTCGCCGACCACGAGTCCGGCGCTGCGGACATCACCTTCAACGCGCCCGTCGACTTGTATGTCGCCCGACGAAGTGAGCGTTCCGTTCACGATGAGATCGCCGCTGATGATCGACGGGGCAGCACTGCGGCCGGCACGTTTGACGGGCGGCGGGGGCGCGGCAGCAGCAGCAGCTGCGGCGGCGGTGTCTTTTTTACTGGAAAACATGTCGGCCAGCCTCAATAAAAGTGCTCGGGTTTCGCACGACATCGTCGTACCAGATCTCATAATGAATATGAGGTCCGGTGCTCCGCCCCGTCGATCCGAGCCTGCCGATGGGTGCGCCTTTGGCGATCCTAGCGCCTACTTGCACGAGAATCGATGAGAGATGGCCGTAACGCGTGTGAATTCCAAAACCATGGTCAATTTCAACCATGTTACCGTAGCCGCCTCGCTCGCCGGCAAACACGACTGTTCCAGGCGCCGTGGAGGCTATGACCGAACCCCACGGCCCCGCGAAGTCGATGCCAGGATGAAACGAGTAGCGTCCCGTAAACGGATCGACGCGCGCGCCGAACCCGCTCGTGCGTTCGAATTGCGAACCCCAGACCGGCGTGGTCAGCGGAATGTGACGCATGGCCGCCATCAGCATGTTCAACTGATCCAGCACGGCCGAAGCGCGCAGGAACGCATCGCTGAAGGCCGTATCCGCGATGCCTTCGATCCGCAGCGCTTGCAGCGGCAGTTCGGGACCGCCCATGCCGTGGATGCCTTCAAAGCGGCGAGTGTAATCGTCCGGATTGATGCCGGCATGGCGAATGACGTTCTGCAGCTCGCTAACACCCTGGGCCACCTCACCCTGCGTGCTGGCCATCAGCCTGGTCTCGACCAGGCCGATCTTGGAGACCCGTACCGTCTGATCCGCGAGAACACGCAGGGCCGGGTGCTGAACAAAATTGGCGGACGTTGCGCGCGCCGCTGAGCTGGAGTTGCCGAACAAAAATCCGGTCAGGTGACCGACCGCGCGGCCGATGTCGAGGAAGCTTGCCTTGGTCGGCTTGGCCGTCCGCGGCTGAGGCGCCGTCGGCTGTGGCATCACGGAAAGTTCCGAGGCGCCGGACGGAGCCGCACCGCCGGCGGGCGCCGTGGTGAGCGGTACTGCACTCTCGACACTGTCACTTGGGGTGCCGGCGTCCCCGGCGTCCGAGGGAGCCGCGTCCGTACCGGTACGCACCGTGGAGTTGGCCAAACCGGCAAGCGTGGAGTCGACCTGACGCTTGTGGTTGAGGAACGTCATGATCGTGTTCTGTTTCAACTGGAGTTCGTCGGCTGTCGCCGTGAAGCGGTCCTCGGCGGAGACCAGAGCGCCATTGAGTTCGTCGTAGGACAACTGCAGGTCGGCAACCCGGTTTTCATAGGCCGATTGCATCTGCTGGTAGCGGTGATCCTTCGCCGCGATGATGCGGTCCTTGAAGATCACGTTGACGGTCGCGAAAGCGACCCAGCCTAGAAATATGAGGGAGAGGCCGGCGAGAGTCGCCTGCAAGGTGGGCCCGAAGGTGAAAAACTGCACCCGGCCATCACTTCGAACGTAGATCTGGCGCTCCGGAAAAGTTTCATGGAGCCACGCCCAGACGCGCTCAAGGTGCGTCCCCGCCATCGCAACATTTCCCTTGTGTGCGTCTTTTGCGCCAAACCCAACCGCGGCCATTTCACTCAATTGTCGGCGGCGAATCAAGCTCTTGCCCCAGAAAAACGACCGCGAGGTTAACCGTGGTCCGAAGGGCTTTTGCGCGGGATGAGGCTTCATTTCAGCGCTTTAGCGGCGGCAAGTACGGCTTCCACATGCCCCGGCACTTTGACCTTGCGCCAGATTTCACGGATCACACCCTTGGCATCGACCAGAAACGTGGCCCGCTCCATGCCCATATAGCTTCTGCCGTACATGCTTTTCTTCACCCACACCCCGTAGGACAGGGCCGTTTCGGTTTCGGGATCCGAAGCCAGCACAATCTTGAGTTTGTACTTGGCCTTGAATTTGTCGTGTGAAGCGGCGCTGTCCTTGGACACGCCAATCACCGCGACGCCTAGCGCGTCGAATTTTTTCTGATTATCGGAAAAACCAACGGCTTCCTTGGTGCAGCCCGATGTGTCGTCCTTCGGATAGAAGTACAATACGAAAGGCTGGCCTTTCAGCGTGGCGAGCGATACTTCACCGGCACCGTCTGTCGCAAGCCGGAATTTTGGGGCCTTGTCGCCAAGCTTGAGGTCCATTTGGTCTCCAAAATAGGCGAATTGGTGTTTACCCATCGGCGAGTCACAGACGTTAAGCTGATAGCTGATCCGGCGTTGGAGGCCAAGGTTCGGCCTCATTTTGTCCACGATATAAGGGGGTTAGAGGTGCAGGTTCATTGGCCCAGGACCCCATAGCTTCGCGGACCGGCGCGGCACAGGCAAACGGCGGAACGCTGTCCGAAGCCTGGAATGCTTCGTTCATAGGCCGCTACGTGAAGTCGCACCACATCAGCCGAACCGCGCTGGTGGCGGCGGCACTCGGCGTGGCGGTGTTGTTCTTTGTCGTGGGCGCGGCGCTCAGACTCCTGATCGGACCAATTTCGCTCGGGCCGCTATCGGGCCAGATTTCAGACGCGCTGGCTCAGGCGCTCCCTGGCATTACCGTCAAGTACGATCAGGCAGCCATCGAATGGTCGCGAGATCAGGGCCGCGTCAATCTCGTCGTGCTCGGCGCGCGCGTATTTGACTCCAAGGGGCGCATTATCGCCCAGGCGCCACAAGCTGATATCGATCTGGCCGCGCGGCCGTTCATCCAGGGCAAGCTGGTCGTCACGCGCATCACACTCGTCGGCGTGCAACTTACGCTGGTACGCACCGAGGACGGCAGCGTTCGGTTGGGTGTCGAGCGCGACGAAACCCAACACGACATCATCAAACGCATCACCGACGCCATCAACACCAACAGCTCCGGCGCCTCGTCGCTGCAAAGTTTCGCCATACGCGATGCGCGCGTCGCCTTTCTGGACGAGACGACGGGAATGTTCCTGGTCGCGCCGAAAGCGGATGTGCGCATCGCGACATCGGGCGGCAATCTGGTCGCGGTTCTCGCCGCCGACGTGGAGATCTCGGGCCGTGCAGCACATGTCGCCGCACAGATGATCCTGCCGCCTCAGCAGGGGCCCGTGCGCGGCACCATCCAGGTGCGCGGCCTGGATGTGGCGGCGCTCGGCCGCAACGCGAAGATGTTCCGCTTTCTGCGAAGCATTGCCATGCTCGCCGACTTCTCGGCGTCCTTCTCAATCGAAGGAACGCATCTTCTGTCGGCAGGCTTCGGTGCCGACGCGGCAGGGACCGCGGTGCTGATCGGCGTACGGCAACCGGTCGTAGTGAAGAACCTGCGGTTGAGCGGCCGCTACGACCGCGCGTCCGCACGCATAGTGATCAACGATGCGACGCTCGATTCCAACCAGATGCGAGCCCATCTCACCGCCGCCAGCGATCTGATCTACGATGCCGGCGGCGCGATCGAACGCCTCGCCGTGAAGCTGAGCGCCGATCATGTCGCGCTGTCGGTGCCCGGCACGTTTGCGCAGCCGATAGCGATCTCGGCGGCGTCGATGCATGGAAGCTACGTTCCTTCCACGCACGATATCCTGATCGATCATTTGGGCCTCAGCGGCGCGGGGTTGCAGTTCGACACGTCCGGACGGATCACGCTGGTCGACCAGCAATCGCCGGTCGCCGAGTTGAAGGGGCGCATCGCATTGCTGAGCGTGCGCGATCTTCTGCACTACTGGCCGCTCGGCGCGGCCGACGGCGCACGCACCTGGATCAGCGCCAATATTTTCGCCGGTTCCGTCGGTCCCATTGTGTTCGAGACGCATTTTCCCGCCGGACTGATCGATCAGGACAAGCTGCCCGACGGCGCCATGCTGATGACGTTTCCGATCGCGAATACGGAAGCGAACTATGTCACCGGGCTTACGCACCTGACTGCGGTGCAGGGCAGCGCCAGACTGACCGGAAACAGTTTTGCGGTGGATGTCTACTCGGCGCGCGTCGGTCCACTCGTCGTGACCAAGGGGCATGCCCTGGTTCCGGATCTTTCGATGCCGGACGCCCCAGGCACGTTCACCGCCCATATCGACGGTTCGATGGGCGACATACTGAAGCTCACCGATCTTCCGCCGCTGCATTATCCGACTCGCTTCGGGATCGATCCGAACCTGACGAAAGGTACGGCGAGTGTCGATCTCGACTTCAAGCTGCCACTCAAGAAGAATCTCAGCATCGACAACGTCGCCGTTTCGGTGAAGGCGGCGGTCAGCGGATTTGGCATTACGCTGGGCAAGGATCTGAAGCTGGCCGACGGCACCGTGAATTTCGGCATCGACAACGACAAACTCCACGCCAGCGGAGTCGCGGGACTGGCAACCTCGCGCTTGACGGTCGATTGGGTGGAGGATTTCAAGACCCGCAATCCGGTCACGACGCGCGTGGCCATTAAAGGCTCACTGGATGAGGCGGGCCGCGACGCATTGCACTTCCACGCCAGCGACTATCTCAGCGGGCCCGTCGGCGTGAACGGGACGCTGACGGGGCATCGCGGTCAACTTCTTACCGCGGACATGAACCTGGACCTGACGCCGTCGACATTGGCGCTCGATCTGGCCGGCATCAGCAAACCGGCGGGGTTTCCTGCCGCGGCCCATGCCACCGGCACATTCTGGCCGCATAGCGCGCTCCAATCGGTGGGCCTGCGCCTTAGCGGGCCTTCGATCCAGGCGTCCCTTTCGGCGGCATTCAATCCGCAGGGCACGCTTGTCTCGCTGAACGCGCCCTCCGTGCGCTCCGGATCGTCAAACGACTTTTCTTTCAATCTCGTGCGTAGCGCATCTGGCGTCGACATTTCGGTGAAAGGCCATTCGCTCGACGGTTCGCGCCTGGCGAGGCGTGGCAGCGGAACCGCCAAGAGCGGCACCGGCGGCAACTCGGCGTTCGACGAGCCATTTCATATCAGCGCCAAACTCGACCGCGTCGCGTTGCGCAACGGCGTTTCCATCGCGCCGTTCAGCCTGGACGTTACCGGAGTGGCGGACCGTCCAGCGACCTTGTCGTTGAACGGAACGCTCGGCAAAGGCGAAACGGTCACAGGCAGCATCACGCCTTCGGGCAGCGACCGTCGAATGATCCTGGTATCGAACGATGTCGGCCTGCTCGCACGCGGTCTGTTCGGCTTCAACAGCATGAAGGGCGGCAAGCTCGATATGCTCGTCATGTTGCATGGCCCGGCGAACGATCCGCCACGCGACGATCCCGCGGACAGTGACTATCAAGGCGTTATGAATCTCAAGGATTTCAGGTTGCTCGACCAACCCTTCCTGGCGCGTCTGTTCAGTGCCGGATCGTTGATCGGCTTCGGCAATCTGCTGCAGGGGCAGGGCATTGCGGTCGACCAGTTGCGCATCCCGTTCAGTGCGCACAACGGCGTGCTGGCGGTGAAGGATGCGCGCGCCACGGGTCCCGCCATCGGCATCAGCGCCGAAGGCTATGTCGACCGGCCCAAGAACGAGATCGCGCTGAAGGGAACGCTGGTGCCGCTATTCGGCATCAACAGTGTGCTCGGCTTTATCCCGCTGCTCGGCGAGCTATTGGTGTCCAAGCCGGGCGAAGGCATCATCGGCATGACATATACCGTGGCCGGCAACGCCGATGAGCCGAAGGTCAGCGTCAATCCGTTGTCGATGGTGACGCCGGGAATCCTGCGCCGGATATTCGAAGGCCGGATGCCGGACGCGGCGAACGCGCCGTCGAACGCCAAGCCAGTGCCGGTGATAGTCACCCCCGGCGTAACTCCGCCGGCCAAGCCTTAGGTCGGTTTCACCAACACGTGCTTCTTCTTTCCACTCGACAGTTTGACGATGCCATCGGACGTCACATCTGAGGCATTCACAACCAGCTTGGGATCACTGATCGCGACATCGTTGAGCCTCAGTCCATTGTTGGCGATAAGCTTGCGTGCCTCCGAGTTCGATGCCGCAAGGCCGCAAGCGACGGCCAGATTGAGAATGCCTTCCGGCAGCTTTGCCGAAATTGTAGGCAAGCCTGCTGCCAGAGTACCTTCCTCGAATGTGCGGCGTGCGGTCTCGCTCGCTGCGAGCGCGGCCGGGCGCCCGTGCAGAACCGCTGTCGCCTCGGTGGCAAGGATCTTCTTGGCGTCGTTCAACTCGGCGCCCTGGAGTTTCTCGAGCCGCGCGATTTCCGCCGCCGGCAAATCGGTGAACAGGCGTATGAATTTTCCGACATCGCCATCTTCCGTATTGCGCCAGAACTGCCAGTAGTCATAGACGCTGAGCATGTCCTTGTTCAGCCACACCGCGCCGGACACGCTCTTGCCCATCTTCGCACCCGATGCGGTGGTGATCAGCGGCGTCGACAGGCCGAAGAGCTGCACGTTCTCCATGCGGCGGCCGAGATCGATGCCGGACAGCACATTGCCCCATTGATCGCTGCCACAGGATTGCAGACGGCAGCCATAGCGCTTGTACAGCTCGACATAGTCGTAGGCCTGGCAAACCATGTAGTTGAATTCCAGGAACGACAGCGGCTGCTCGCGTTCGAGACGGATCTTCACGCTCTCCATCGTCAGCATGCGATTGACGGAAAAGTGCCGGCCGACGTCACGCAGGAACGCAATGTAGTCGAGGCCATCGAGCCAGTCGGCATTGTCGACCATGATCGCATCGCTCGCGCCGTCGCCGAACTTCAGCAAATGGCTGATGCCGGCCACCATGCTGTTCTTGTTCTCCTCGATCTGCTCCGGACTGAGGATTTTGCGTACCTCGTCCTTGCCGGAGGGATCGCCGAGCTTGGTGGTGCCGCCGCCCATGAGCAGGATCGGGCGGTGGCCGGCTTGCTGCAGCCGACGCAAGGTCATCAGCTGCACCAGGTTGCCGATGTGCATGCTCTTGGCAGTGCAGTCGAAGCCGATATA
>JANYBR010000176.1 GCA_025360685.1 Pseudomonadota bacterium | reverse complement strand
AAATCAGATGGAACACATTGAGCGGTCCGGCGACCATGGGATAGGGCTTGAGGAACTCCCACGCGAACCGCTGCACAGCATACCACGCCACGAAGAGATAAAAGCCCTGACGGCGGACGAACTGGGAACTGCCGCCGAGCTGGCTGAGATAGGCTGCAAGAAACAGCAGCATGGCCGCTGACTCGTAGAGTTGCACCGGGTGGCGCGCGATCCCGTCGCCGAAATCTACGCCCCAGGGCAGGTGCGTCGGCGTGCCGTAGGTATAGTCGGGCAGGCCAGCGAAGAAGCATCCCAGCCGGCCGACGGCAATGCCGAGTGCCAACGGCGCGACGAACTGGCCGCCCGTCGAGCCGCGGACACCAGTCGCCAGCTTGAACAGCTCTACACCGGCGATGCCGCCGGCCACCGCTCCGGCAATCGAATGGCCGATTTGCCAAAATCCCGCCAACCTCATGTTGAGGCTGCCAAACAGCAGCGCGCCCGCAATGGCGCCGATCCCCAGCGCGATGAAGTAGCCGGGATCGCGCAGCGGACTCCGAGCCGCTCCAAAGTATCGCGGTACAACGAACCGCCCGATCAGCCAGGCCGACGCCCAGGCCGCGATGTCGAAGAGCATGTGAATTTGCATTTGCGGCTAAACTACCTGTGCCCCGGCTCCGGACAAATATTTTTCAACCCGTCCAAGCCCGAATAGTTTTCGCGCGTTCATCTTCAAGGCGGATTTTGGATCGAGTGCGGCGAGAATGTCGCGACAATTAGTTTGGAAATTGGGCGAAGCAGCGTACACTCGAATCAAATCAGCCAAGCTGGCGTTGAAGTTAGCGGATGGGCTGTGAAAAATTGACGACACAGGGAACGTGGGGAAGGCAATCGCGCGGGGGCCGCGCGGGCGGGGCATGGCGCTTGAGCACGTACACGTGAAATGGAACAGAAACCCTGGGTTAAACATTCCTTTAAGGGGCAAGTGAGACACTTTGCGACCAGGGTGAATGGCAGACGGGATATCGACGCACTTGTCAGGTCCGCAACCGAACACGATGTTAATGTGTGGAGGATGTGCGGTCGAAAGTTAGGAGTCAGCGGTTATGAGCACGCTCGACGTCTTTGACATCTTCTCCCGCGACTATGCGCGAGAGCGATTTGAATCCATGTCCCTGCGCGATTGGCTGCTAGCCGCGCGCGACAATCGGATGCTATACGCGACTCCGTCCGAACGAATGGTCGCCGCGATCGGCGAACCGGAACTGGTCGACACCGCGCAGGATTCCCGCCTTAGCCGGCTGTTCTTCAACCGCACGATAAAGATGTATCGCGCCTTCGAAGGCTTCTACGGCATGGAAGACACGATCGAGCGGATCGTGGGCTACTTCAAGCATGCGGCGCAGGGCCTCGAAGAAAAGCGCCAGATCCTCTACCTGCTCGGCCCGGTCGGCGGCGGCAAGTCCTCGCTCGCCGAACGGCTCAAGGATCTGATGGAGAAACATCCGATCTATGTGCTTAAGGCTGGCGACACGATCAGCCCGGTGTTTGAATCCCCGCTCGGCCTTTTCCGCTCCGACGAACTGGGCAACCTGCTTGCCGAACGCTACGGAATCGAGCGTCATCGGGTTGGCGGTGTGATGAGCCCGTGGGCCGTCAAACGGCTCGATGAATACGGCGGCGACATCTCCAAGTTCGAGGTCGCCAAGCTGTATCCCAACAAGCTGCGCCAGTACGCTATCGCCAAGACCGAACCAGGCGATGACAACAATCAGGACATTTCCGCGTTGGTCGGCAAGGTGGACATCCGCAAGCTCGAACATTTCAGCCAGAACGATCCCGACGCCTATTCCTTCTCCGGCGGACTGTGCCGCTCGAACCAGGGCCTGTTGGAATTCGTCGAGATGTTCAAGGCGCCGATCAAGGTCCTCCACCCGCTGCTCACCGCGACACAGGAAGGCAACTATATCGGCACCGAAACGTTAGGCCCGATCCCCTACAACGGAACGATCCTGGCGCACTCCAACGAAGCGGAATGGACGGTGTTCAAGGGCAACCGGAACAACGAAGCCTTCCTCGACCGCATCAGCGTCGTGACGGTGCCGTATTGTCTGCGCGTGACCGAAGAAACCGGGATCTACAAGAAGCTTCTCGATGCCTCCAACCTCGGCAACACGCCGACGGCGCCCGAGACGCTCGAGATGCTGGCGAAGTTCTGCGTCTCCACGCGCCTGAAGGAACACGAGAACTCCAACATCATCTCCAAGATGCGCGTCTATGACGGCGAGAAGCTGAAGGACACCGACCCGAAGGCCAAGACCTTGCAGGAATACAAGGACATGGCCGGCGTCGACGAAGGCATGACGGGCATCTCGACGCGCTTCGCGTACAAGACACTGTCGGAAACCTTCAACTATGACGTGACCGAGATCGCCGCCGATCCCGTGCATATGATGTATGTGCTGGAACAGGCGATCAAGCGCGAGCAGTTCCCCGACGAGACCGAGAAGAAATATCTCGACTTCATCAAGTCCGAGCTGGCGCCGCGCTACGCCGAATTCATCGGCAAGGAAATCCAGAAGGCCTATCTGGAGTCTTACGGCGAGTACGGCCAGAACCTGTTCGACCGCTACATCGCCTATGCCGATGCGTGGATCGAGGATCAGGACTACAAGGACGCCGACACTGGGCAATTGCTGGACCGTGGCGCGCTCGATAACGAACTGTCGAAGATCGAAAAGCCGGCCGGCATCGCCAATCCAAAGGACTTCCGCAACGAGGTCGTGAAGTTCGCGCTGCGCTATCGCGCCCAGCATGACGGCAAGAATCCGTCCTGGACGGCCTACGAAAAAATCCGCTCGGTGATCGAGAAGCGCATGTTCACCCAGGTGGAAGATCTCTTGCCCGTGATCAGCTTCGAGTCGAAGAAGGACAACGACACCGCCAACAAGCACAACGAATTCATCAAGCGCATGCTGGCGCGCGGCTACACGCCACGCCAGGTCCGCCGCCTTGTCGAATGGTATATGCGCGTCAACAAGGCGGGGTAACTCACATGTCATCCCCGGCGAACGCGAACGCAGTTCGCGTGAGGGAAGGGGACCCAGGTGGAGAGACCAAGCGCGATCTGGCCACCTGGGTTCCCTTCCCCTCGCAACACTTTCGTGTGGCTCGGCCGGGAATGACAGTTGTGTCGGTGTCCCCATGACCCACTTCGTCGACCGGCGTCTCAATCCCAAGGGCAAGAGCCTCGGCAACCGTCAGCGATTCCTGCGCCGCGCACGCACACAGATCCGCGAAGCCGTGCAGAAGTCCCTGAAGGACGCGGCCGTCGCCGACATCGGCAAGGAACGCAAGATCAAGATTTCCGCCAAGGGCACGAAGGAGCCGCGCTTCCGCCTCGACCCGCGCGCTTCCGGCGAACGCGACTTCGTTTTGCCCGGCAACAAGGAGTTGATGCCCGGCGACACGATCGACAAGCCCAAGACCGGCTCCGGTCAGAGCGGCAAGGAAGCCGCCGACTCCGGCGAGGGTGAAGACGATTTCGAGTTCACAATGACGCAGGACGAGATCCTCGACATTTTCTTCGAGGATCTGGAATTGCCGAACTTGGTGCGCACCACCCTCAAGGAAACACCGAACAAGGTCTGGAAGCGCGCCGGCATCACCACGTCGGGTTCTCCGACCCAGATCAACCTGATCCGCACGATGCGCAACTCGTTCGGTCGCCGCCTGGCACTCAAGCGGCCGACCAAGGCGGACATCGAGGCCCTGCAGGACGAACTGGATCGTTTGGAACAGGAATCCCCGGTCAACGACGAAAAAATTTCGGCTTTGAAGGAGCGCCTGGCCAGGGCGAACGCCAAGCGAAAGTGGGTCGGCTTCATCGATCCAATCGACGTGCGCTTCAATGCGTTCACAGAGCAACCCGTGCCGACCAGCCAGGCGGTGATGTTCTGTCTGATGGACGTATCGGGTTCGATGGGCGAGCGCGAGAAGGACCTCGCCAAGCGCTTCTACATGCTGCTGCACCTTTTCCTGAAGCGGCGCTACAAGAAGGTCGATGTGATCTTCATCCGCCACACCCACGACGCTCAGGAAGTCGACGAGCAGGAATTCTTCTATTCACGCCAGTCAGGCGGCACGATCGTGTCGACTGCGCTGGACAAGATGCTGGAGATCCAGCGGGAGCGCTATGCGACCGCCGACTGGAACATCTATGCGGCGCAGGCGTCCGATGGTTACACCCAGTCCGGTGACGCGCGCCACTGCGTGGATCTGTTGAATACCGCGATCATGCCGCTGTGCCAGTACTATGCTTACATCGAAATCCTCGACGAACGCGAGATGGAAGTCTTTGCTTCCGAGGATTCCGGCGCCGAACTGTGGCGTGCCTATCGCACCGTTGCCGAGGAGTGGCCGAACTTCGCCACCAAGCGGATCGCCAAGCCGGCCGACATCTTTCCGGTCTTCCACGAATTGTTCAAGAAGACGGAGGCCGCAGCATGACGACGCCTCTCTTTACCGAGCCGGAATGGGATTTCGCCACCATCGACCGCACCTATCGTGCGATCGAGGACATCGCGCTCAATGATCTGAAGCTCGACATCTATCCCAACCAGATCGAAATCATCTCCTCCGAGCAGATGCTGGACGCCTATTCCTCGCTGGCCATGCCGCTGATGTACAATCACTGGTCGTTCGGCAAGATGTTCGCGCGCGAGGAGGCACTGTACCGCGCCGGATACTCCGCTCTCGCCTACGAGGTCGTCATCAATTCAAGCCCGTGCATCTCCTACCTGCTGGAAGAGAACACGATGACGATGCAGGCGCTGGTGATGGCGCATGCCGCGATGGGCCACAATCATTTCTTCAAGAACAACTATCTCTTCCGGCAGTGGACCAACGCCGAAGGCATCCTCGACTATCTGTCGTTCGCCAAGAAATACATGGCAGCCTGCGAGGAGCGCTACGGCCGCGAAGAGGTCGAGGCGGTGCTGGATTCGGCGCATGCGCTGATGGACCAGGGCGTGTTCCGTTATCGCCGGCCGCCCAAGCCGTCGAAAGAACGGGTGCTGGAGAAGCGCCGGCGCCGCGCGCAATACGACGAGGAAGCCTATAACGAGCTCTGGCGCACCTTGCCCGCCGGCGTCGAACCGCCAAGCTCCCCTCCGATACTCGATCCGGAAGACGAATTCAGCGGCGAGATGAAGCTGCCCGAGGAAAACCTCCTCTACTTCATCGAGAAGAATTCGCCCTCGCTGGCGGCCTGGCAGCGCGAAACCCTGCGCATCGTGCGCAACCTGGCGCAGTATTTCTATCCCCAGCGCCAGCTCAAGGTGATGAACGAGGGCTGCGCCACGTTCGTGCACTACACGATCATGAACACACTGTTCGATCGCGGCCTGATCACCGAGGGCTCATGGCTGGAGTTCATGCACAGCCACACCTCGGTCGTGTTCCAGCCCGACTTCAGCGACCGCCGCTATGGCGGGTTCAATCCCTATGCTTTGGGCTACGGGATGATGTCCGACATCCGCCGCATCTGCGAGCAGCCGACCCCAGAGGATCGCGACTGGTTTCCCGAATTTGCCGGCAAGGGCGACTGGATGGGCACGCTGAAGGATGCCTGGGCGAACTATCGCGACGAGAGTTTCATCGAGCAATTCCTGTCGCCCAAGCTGATGCGCGATTTTCGTCTCTTCGCCCTCTACGACAAGGCCGACCAGGACAAATACAAGGTGTCAGCGATTCACAATGAGAGCGGATATCGCGCCGTGCGCACAATGCTTGCCCGTCAATTTGATGCCGGGGTCGCCGACCCCAACATTCAGGTCACCGGCGCCGACCTCAAGGGCAACCGCACCCTGTTCTTGTCGCATGGCATGCATCGCGGAGTTCCACTTCACAACCAGACCAAGGAACTTGTCCTGGCTCACGTCGAGCGCCTGTGGGGCCACGACGTCAAGCTGGAGGAGCAAGCTGCCTGACGCGGCTTGCTCGCCCTTAGTTGGCGCGGGCGACCCGCTCCGGGTGTGTCGCGGTCGTCACCACGGTCTGCACGGTTGCAGCGCCAGTCGAAACGGCCGGCATCGCCTGCGGCCAGGTCACTTCCACCAAGAGCAGCGCTGTCGCTGCGATCACCGCCCAGGTCAAGACCATCGAGCCGTGCGCTTCGCCGTTTGAATTCGAATAAGTCGTCATAGCCCACTCCATTTTCGGCGCCGGTTGGTGAATACGTCTTAACCGGCTACAGGCTTCAGATGGGGTGTGGGCGGGACTCCACAATAGTTCGAATGCTGCATTGCGGCGGGTGTGGGCCATGCGAAAAAGGCATGCATCCGAACCTTGCAGGCGCCGCATCGCATCCCCATGTCCCGGTTCAGCGGACTTCAACAGTCACGCGCGCCGTGTCACGCTCTCGCTCCGGATGATGGAGGGACGCGATGAGCAAGCGCACGCTGGATACAGGCACCAAGGATCTTCTGGCCCAGGTCGATGACGGCGTGGCCGTGATCACCATGAACCGGCCCGAACGCAGAAATGCCATGTCGGGTGGCATGCTTTCGGCAATGTCTTCGGTCCTTGCCGCCTGCGAGTCCGATCCGGACGTGGCCTGCATCGTGCTCACCGGTGCGGGCGGCGCGTTCTGCGCAGGCGGCGATGTCAAAGGCATGGCCGAAGGAACCGGCGGCGGCTCTACCGCGGCGGTCGGCACCGATCTGGACAGCCGCATTCATGCGCAGCGCATCAGCCAGCGCGCCACGGCTGGCAAGCTCTACAAGATGCCGAAGCCGACAATCGCCTCGCTTCCCGGCGCGGCGGCGGGCGCTGGACTGTCGCTCGCGCTGTCGTGCGATCTGCGCATTGCTTCGGAGAAAGCCGTGATGACGACGGCGTTCGCCAAGGTGGGCTTCTCGGGCGACTATGGCGGCACCTATTTTCTCACCCAGCTGGTGGGTTCGGCGAAGGCGCGCGAACTCTACTATCTGTCCGATCGCATCGACATGACTGAAGCGCTGCGCCTGGGGCTGGTGAACTGGGTCGTTCCGGCCGAACGGCTCGAAGCCGACACGATGCTTCTGGCGCGTCGCCTCGCCAAGGGCCCGCGCGTGGCATACCGCTACATGAAGGAGAACATCAATCGTGCCGTGACCGGAGCCGATGTAGATGATTGCCTTGATCTGGAAGCGACACATCACGTCCATACCGGATCCACCGAGGATCATCGCGAAGCGGCGAAGGCCTTCGTGGAAAAGAGGGAACCCGCTTTCAAGGGACGCTAAGGTTCATATCGCGTAGGGGGGAGCATGTTGAGATTCATTGCAGGTATCGTGTTCGGTGCCGTGGCGTGGCTGGTGGCGGTCGTGGTGTTGGGCCTTTTGGTCGGCAAGGCATGGCCTGAAATGGCGGCGATCAAGCAAATGACGGAGCTGACCCTCCCGATGCTGATCACGCGACTGTCGATCAGCGGCATAAGCTCGATAGCAGGCGGCGTCGTGGCCGCTCTGGTGGGCAGGGAAAGATTCACGGCCTCGCTTGGCGCCGGCGTTCTGCTGCTAGTCGTATTCGTGCCCTATCACCTGACGATCTGGGGCAATTTCCCGCTCTGGTACCATCTGACCTTTTTCGTGTCGCTGCCATTGCTGAGTGTTCTTGGAGGCAGATTGGTCAATTCAAAATCTACCGCGTAACTCGGGCAGCCGGCTACGCCGCCACGGCGACGACGCGCGACGACGGGAAGGTCGCCGTCATGGTCGTGCCCTTGCCCGGCTTGCTTTCGACGGTGAGCCTGCCGCCGTGCAGCTCGACGAGCGACTTGGAGATTGGCAGGCCAAGACCGGTGCCCTGGTGCTGACGGGCGAGCTTGGAGTCGATCTGGCCGAACGCCGCCAGCGCGACTTTGATATCCGCGTCGCTCATACCGATGCCGGTGTCGGTTACAGACAGGGCAAGTCCGTCCTTCACGCGACAAACGCGCGTGGTGACGGTGCCGCCCGGCGGGGTGAACTTCACGGCGTTGGACAGGAAGTTCAGCAGCACCTGTTTCAAGGCGCGCTCGTCGCAGTGAAGCTTCGGCAACCGGGGTTCGATCTCGGTGACGAGCAGGACGTCGCTTTTTTGCGCCCGGTTGCGGATGAGCGTAAGGCAGTCCTCGACCGCGGTGCGCAGCGTCACGTCTCCCTCGCGCAGTTCGAGCTTGCCGGCTTCCAGCTTCGAGAGGTCCAGGATGTCGTTGATGAGGTCGAGCAGGTGCCGCCCGCTGGTGTGAATGTCCTTGGCATAGTCCGCGTATTTGGCGGTGCCGACGGGGCCGAACATCTGGTCCTTGATCACTTCTGAAAAACCGATGATGGCATTGAGCGGCGTGCGCAGCTCGTGACTCATATTGGTCAGAAACTCGGTCTTGGTGCGGTTGGCGAACTCGGCCGCTTCCTTGCTCCGGATCAGCTCGGCTTCGATCGACTTGCGGCGCGTAATGTCGCTGAGCCATGAAAGCGACGCAGGCTGCCCGTCCCATTTGACAAGCGCAGCGTGGGTATCGACCCAAACAACCGTGCCGTCGGGCCGTTGCAGGCGGAATTCGTAGTGCGAAAGCGTTTCCTCTCCCGAGAGACGCCGGCGCATGTGCTCGGCCACGATGGGTCGATCATCCGGATGGATGGCGCCGCTGTTGTTGGCATTGCGGCCGGCCTTTGTTTCCTCTTCGGTGTAGACGGACAATTCCCGTACGGAGGGAAAACCCATCATGTGGGCAAAGGCGTCGTTCGTGTAGAGGATTTCACTGTTGGTCCTGACGATGATGCCCTGTGCCGATCCTTCGACCACACGGCGCAGCTGACCTTCGGCGCGGCGCGCGTGTTCGACCTCGTCCGGTTGAAAAACCACGCAAAGCGTCTCGCCATTCTCGCTCTTGAGGGTTGCGTTGATCTTGGACCAGCGGCCGTTGGCACGCGCCCAGCGCAACACAATGGTTTGCTCGCGGCCTTGGCCATTCAGCACCCACTGCGAGGACCAGAGGAAGAAGTCATAGTCGTCGGGATGGATGTGGCCGTGGAGCGACTCGCCCTCCGCCACATCGCTAACCAGCCGCTGGCTTTCTTGGGTGCTGTCGACGCTGAGCACGACGCCGTTGCTGTCGAGGACGATCTCGACGCTTCCGATCGTCCTGTACTGGAATTGGCGATCTTGCGACACTTGCATCCCCAACCGCGACGCCGGCGCCCGGCGTCTCGCCCGGCCGCGCCCAAACTCGTGGCCTTTCCGTGACGATAGGCTTGCGCGGTTAAGAGTGAATTACATGATCGGCATAGAAAGGTTCTGTTAGGAATTGGGACGCTCGCGCGAGCGTGATGGCGTGCCGCCAATTCGCCGTATTCGCGCCGTTTCACCGTCCTGATTTGCGCCCAGCCTGCCACCTCGCTTTGGTAGGGGACGACCATGATCAGAAATCAAACAAACATTTCGCGCCTGGCCGGTTTTGCTTTGGGCGGCCTGCTCGTGCTGACTTTAGCCGCCTGCGGCACGGGCACCGGCCCAAGCCAGCCGGTGCCACCGAAGACCACCGCAACCGACGAGACGAGCGTGGTCGTCACGGCCGAAAAGGACCAGAACGCAGCCGCGCCGGTCAGCGGCCCGGTCAGCGGCACGGTAAGTGGTATGGCGCGCATGACTGCAATGGCGCCGCCGCCGCCCCGCATGGCGCAGCCCGGTTACTGGCAGCCCGCCGACACATCCAAATATCCCGACGCCAAGCCCAACGCCGTGGTGGTGACGGCCGAACAGCCTGTTTCGACCTTCTCCATCGACGTTGACACGGCGTCCTACGGCGTCGTGCGCGATGCGCTGAACGGCGGCGCGTTGCCGCCGGCCGACGCCGTGCGGGTAGAGGAGATGGTGAACTATTTTGACTACGCCTATCCACTGCCGCAAGACCGCAGCACGCCGTTCCGCGCCAGCGTTCGGGTCTATCCGACACCCTGGAACAAGGACACCCAAATCCTGCACATCGGCATCAAGGGCTACGATATTCCCAAGAAGGAACGCCCCGCGGCCAATCTCGTGTTCCTGATCGACAGTTCGGGCTCGATGGACGAGCCGAACAAGCTGCCGCTGCTCAAGCGCGCATTCCATCTTCTGGTCGACCAGTTGAACGCGAAGGACCGCGTCGCGATCGTCACCTATGCGGGGGCCGCCGGGGTCGTGCTGCCGCCCACGCCTGGTTCGGACAAGGCCAAGATTCTAGCCGCGCTCGACCAGCTTGAGGCCGGCGGTTCGACGGCGGGCGGCGAGGGCATTCGCATGGCCTACCAGCTCGCTGAAGCCACGTTCATGAAGGGCGGCGTCAACCGCGTGCTGCTGGCGACGGACGGCGACTTCAACGTCGGCATCACCGATCCCAAGGCACTGGAGGATTTCGTCACCCGCGAGCGCGGCACGGGCGTCTATCTCACCTGTCTCGGCTTCGGCACCGACAACTACAACGATGCGATGATGCAGAAACTGGCGCAGGCCGGCAACGGCAACGCCGCCTTCATCGACACGTTGAACGAGGCGCACAAGGTGTTCGTCGACCAGATCTCGGGCACGCTATTCACCATCGCGAACGATGTGAAGATCCAGATCGAGTTCAACCCCGCTCGCGTGGCTGAGTATCGCCTGATCGGCTACGAGACCCGCCTGCTCAACCGCACCGATTTCAACAATGACAAGGTCGACGCCGGCGACATCGGTTCGGGCACGACGGTGACGGCGCTCTACGAGATCACGCCGGTCGGTTCGAAGGCGCAGATGTCCGATCCGCTGCGTTACGGCAAGCCGGCGGTCGCAGCGAAGGGCGGCGAAATCGCCTTCCTGAAGATGCGCTACAAGCTGCCGGGCCAGACCGTATCGAAACTGATCGATCGGCCGATCACCGACACGGATGTGACGACGGATTTCAACACGCTTTCGCCCGACATGCGCTTCGCGGTCTCGGTCGTGGGCGCAGCACAGCTCCTGCGGCACGATCCCTACATCAAGGACTTTGACTATGACCGGGCCAAGAACATCGCCACGGCGGCGCGCGGCGACGACCGGTTCGGCTATCGCGCGGAGTTCATCCGGCTGCTCGATCTGGCAAAAGTCGCCGACAAGCAGAAGCCGCTCGAGTCGCCGCCTTCGCCGGATTGATTGAGCGGTTTGATTTGATTGAATTCACCCCTGGTGTCATGGCCCGGGAATCCGGGCCACCCAGGTGAATTTGGGCGCGACTCCGCAAAGAAAGCCGCAGTCTCACTTTCGACGTCGAGTGACTTGTCAACTGGGCGGCCCACACTCCGGCGGGCCGTGACAATGATAGATATTCTCGAATCGAAACCGCCCTAGTCGGCCTCATTACCCGACAGCATCAAGGTTGGCACGCCGCCGGTGCCATTGCGGACGGTAAAGACCGACGTGCCCGGCTTGCGGCCCTTGCGCAGTTCGGAAACAGCGATGCCTGTCGCCGCGATGCGGGCGCGAGCCGCCTCGGGATCGCGCACCCGCCAGGCCAGTCCGCCGAACTTGTCGGGCGTATCGCTGACCGGAACCTTCAGGCTGGCGCCGATTTCGACGACCGCGCCGCCACAGCGAAAGAACAGCTGCCGCGCGCCCCATTGCTCATTGGTGCGGTCCAGCCGCAGGTCAAGCCCTAGCCGTCCACCGTAAAGCGCCACCGAGCGTTCGGCATTGCCGGTCTGGATAACGATGTGGTCGAGCGTGCTCACGGCGCCGTCGTCCGCGACAGTCGTCGTCGCGACAGGCCATTTCGGCGTATCGGGTTGGTTCTCGACCAGAAACAGCGCCACGCCGTTGGCACTCTTGCGCTTCATGACTGTGACTTCCCAACTTCGTTCGCTGCCTTCGGCGTTTTTCGTGCGCGTTGTATGTCGTGGCCGAAAATCCAAGCCACGCCGCTCGAACGAGCGCGTGGCGGCATTCAGGTCAGGCACGGAGAAGCCGAGTCCCCAGATCGCATCGCCGAACTTCTCGATCTCGGCACGCGAGGCGTCGGCTTCCGGACCGCTGCCATGAGTGCCGATGACGTCAAGCGCCATGCCGGAGAACTGGAACCAAGCATGCCGGCCGCCCGGCATGAAGCCGCGCCAGTTCGGCGCGCGTCCGAAGATCGTTTCATAGTTGGCCACCGTCGCGTCGAAGTCGCGAACCATGATGGCGATATGGTCGATGCCGGTGATCATCCGCGCAGCTTATCCGCTTTCCTCCCCCGTTGTTACGGGGGAGGTGGATCATCGAAGCGGAGCGGCGATGAGACGGAGGGGGGGGTGAAGCCGTGTCGCCCCCCTCCGCTTCGCTTCGC
>JANYBR010000498.1 GCA_025360685.1 Pseudomonadota bacterium | reverse complement strand
GCGGTCAGCACGTCCAGCGCGGAGAACGGCTCGTCCTTCAGAAGAATGTTGGGATGCACCACCATGGCGCGCGCAAAGCCGACCCGTTGGCGCATCCCGCCGGAAAGTTCGCGCGGATAGGCGCTCTCGTAGCCGTCCAGGCCGATCAGATCGATGGCGGCCAGCGCGCGGGTGCGGATCTCGCTTTGCGGAATGTTGAGCGCTTCCAGACCCAGTTGCACATTCTCCAGCACGGTGAGCCAGGGAAACAGCGCGAAGCTCTGGAACACCATCGCGATGCCGTCGGCCGGGCCTTCGATCGGATGGCCCATATAGGCGAGCGAGCCGCCCTGCGGCTGCGCCAGGCCGGCGATCAGGCGCAGAAAGGTCGACTTACCCGAACCCGAGCGCCCCAGCAGTCCGACGATCTCGCTGCGCTTCAAGGTCAGCTCGACGCCGTCCAGCACCAGCAGATCGCCGCCGCCCGGCTTCGGGAAAGACCGGCGCACACCGTGCACGTCGAGGAGGATATCATCTGCCATGCTCACCTCATGTCAGTCTGTAGCGCCGTTCGGCGAACCAATAGAGCGGGCGCCAGAACAACCGGTTCACCACCACGACGAAGAAACTCATCGTCGCGATGCCCAGCACGATGCGGTGAAAATCGCCGGCCGTCGTGGCATCTGCGATATAGGCGCCAAGGCCGTGCGCGCGCAACGTGTGTGTGCCCCAGCTTGCGACTTCGGCCACGATACTGGCGTTCCACGATCCGCCCGATGCCGTGATCGCGCCGGTGACGTAGAACGGAAACACCGCGGGCAAAGCCACCTTGCGCCACCACAGCCAGCCCTTGAGCTGAAGATTGCTCGCCACATCGCGCAGCTCGCGCGGGATTGCGGCCGCGCCGGCGATGACATTGAAGAGAATGTACCACTGCGTGCCCAGCACCATCAGCGGCGACAGCGCGATGTCGGGATTGAGCGAGAAACGCGCGATGACGAACACGGCGACGGGAAACAGGATGTTGGCGGGAAACGCGGCGAGAAACTGCGCCACCGGCTGGATGACACGCGCCAGATGCGGGCGCATGCCGACATAGACGCCGATGGGCGTCCACACCAGGCTCGCCAGCGCGATGAGCAGGGTTACGCGCACCATCGTGATGGCGCCCAGAGCGAATGTTCCGAGCACGTCGCCCCAGCCGAAGGCGCCCGCCATGAGACCGTAGATTTTCCACGCCGCGACGGCGCCGAGACCGGCCAGTAGCACGCTCCAGACAATGTCCGCGGCGCGCGACGGCAGGACTTGAGCGACGAACGCCGCCCGGCCGCGCGCCGGCGCGGAGAGCCGGTAAGTCCAGTGCATGAATACATGAAACGGCTCCGCCACCCGGTCCATCAGGGTCGAGCGCCGCAGCACATCGAGCAGCCAGGATTCGGGTTGCTCCTCGCTCTCCTCATTGTCGAAGCGGAAACGGTCGGCCCATGCCACCAGCGGGCGGAACAGCAGCTGGTCGTAGATCAGGATGACGACCAGCATGGTGCCGATCGCCCAAAAGATCGCGTGCAGATTTTTCTCCACGATCGCCTGCGCGATGTAGGAGCCGATGCCGGGCAGCGCGATGGTGGTGTGGCCGACGCTGATCGCCTCTGCGGCGACCACGAAGAACCAGCCGCCCGACATCGACATCATCATGTTCCAGATCAGGGGCGGCAGGCCGAACGGCACCTCGATCCGCCAGAAGCGTGCCCAGCCGTTCATGCCGAACATGCGGCCCGCTTCCTGCAGTTCCTCAGGCACGGTGCGCAGAGACTGATAGAAGCTGAACGCCATGTTCCAGGCCTGGCTGGTGAAGATGGCGAACACGGCGGCGAGCTCGGCACCGAAGATCTTGCCTGGCGCCAGCGACAGGAAGAACACCACGGTGATCGAGATGAAGCCCAGAATCGGCACCGATTGCAGGATGTCGAGCAGCGGCACGAGCAGGTTTCCGGCGCGCTGGCTTTTCGCCGCCCAGGTTGCGTAGCTCAATGTGAAGACCAGCGACACGCCGAGCGCGATCAGCATGCGCATGGCGGTACGCAAGGCATAGGCCGGAAGGTTGGCCGGGTCTGTCGAGATCGGATGGCGCGCCAAGGACGACAAGGGCTCGACCAGAGTGCGGCTGGCGTCGGCGAACAGCACGATGAAACCGAGCACCAGCAACGCCGCCAGCACGTCCCAGCGGCTGGGCAGCAAGCGGCGTGCCTCTATCGAGACGGGCGGCAGGATTTTCATATCCGGCAGACCTGGTTGAAACAGTGACGCGGGCGAGCGTTTCGCTGATGCGGAACGCAGCCGCACACAACCATTTTGGCGCCGCACAAAAAAGCGAAAATTCACGGCCTGAATGAAAAGGCTTTAATGCGCGTGCGCGCGCAACCACGGCGCGGTGATGCGCGCTGCTTCGATTGCCGTTCTGCCTTGTTTGAAAAAGAAGGCCGCCGTACCTGAGGTCGTACGAAACTTCCGCGCGGCAGCCCGGATCGCCCGTCGTCTGGCCGACACTGTTCCCGGCGTTGGGGGAACGGGGAACCTGCCGTTTGGCCTGGCGGTCGATCCTTTGTCGGCAACCGGCGATCGTCACCGGATACCGAGTACACTTGGACATTAAGCCGAAACGGAGAATTAGTCAGCCTGAGAGAAGGTTGACCCGTTTCCGTCATACGTAACATATTGAAATACAACAGCATTTTACACGCCAAGCTCGCTTGTGGCAGCTTGCAGCGCCCTCCACTTGCCCTTGCGTGCTGTCGCGAATCCAGCGTAAAACCGCGCAGCGGAATCGAAAAATAGTGCCTTTACCGGTGCTTAACCACGATTCGGCTAAAGTTATCGAACCGTAAACTCGGCGGGCGGAACGGCGAACGGGCAATGACGAAGGGCGTGGCACAGCAAAACGCAAAGGGTGGAATTTCCGCCCGCGTTTGCGCACGCACTGCGTTGGCGCCCCGTCATTCCCTCGGTTCGTCGCAGGCACTTCTGCTCCTTCTTAGCTGCCCCTAGGCGTTGCTGGCGCTCGCGCGCTACGTGCTTAGGGGATGACGGCGAAAGGAGTGAAACAGAGGTCGCACATGCGACGAACGGAAGGAATGCATGGCCATGACTACCAATCCAGAAAGGGTACGGATCTTCGACACCACCTTGCGCGATGGTGAACAGTCGCCAGGCGCGGCGATGACGCTCGAGGAAAAAATCGAGATCGCCGAATTTCTCGACGAGATGGGCGTCGACATCATCGAGGCGGGATTTCCGATTTCCTCCGCCGGCGATTTCGCCGCAGTCCGCGAAATCACCAAGATCGTCAAGAACGCCACGGTGTGCGGTCTCGCCCGCGCCGGCTTCAAGGACATCGATGCCGCGGGCGAAGCGCTCAAGGGCGCCAAGCGGCCGCGCATCCACACCTTCATTTCCACCAGCCCCGTCCACATGAAGCACAAGCTTCAGATGGGCGAGAACGCCGTGCTCGAAGCGGTGGGCGCATCGGTCACCCGCGCGCGCAACTTCACCGACGATGTGCAATGGTCCGCGGAAGATGCGACTCGCACGGACGCCGATTTCCTTTGCAAGACGGTGGAAGTGGCCATCCATTCCGGCGCGATGGTCATAAATGTGCCTGATACTGTTGGTTATTCCACACCGCAGGAATATTTCGAGATCATCACCATGTTACGCAATCGCGTACCGAATGCGGACAAGGTGATCTTCTCGACGCACTGCCACAATGATCTCGGCCTGGCGGTCGCCAATTCGCTGGCAGGTGTGCTGGCCGGCGCGCGGCAGGTCGAATGCACCATCAATGGCATCGGCGAGCGGGCCGGCAACGCCGCGCTCGAAGAGATCGTCATGGCGCTCAAGGTGCGGCGCGACCGCATGCCGTTCGTCAACGGCATCAATACCACCATGCTGGCGCGCGCCTCCAAGCTCGTCTCGAACGTCACCGGCTTTCCGGTGCAGTACAACAAGGCCATCGTCGGCAAGAACGCCTTCAGCCACGACTCGGGTATCCACCAGGACGGCATGCTGAAGCATGTCGAGACCTACGAGATCATGCGGCCCGAGGATGTCGGGGTGAAGGAGACTTCGCTCGTGCTCGGCAAGCTCTCCGGCCGGCACGCCTTCCGCGACAAACTGGAAGCGATGGGCTACAAGCTCGACGATCAGTCCTTCGCCGACGCCTTCAAGCGCTTCAAGGATCTGGCCGACAAGAAGAAGCATGTCTTCGACGAGGATCTGGTGGCGCTGGTGGACGACGAGATCGTCCGCGGCCACGACCTCATCTCGGTGAAGGATCTTCGAGTCGAAACCGGAACCAACATCCTGCCCGGCTGCGAGCTCACCTTGAAGATCGAGGGCGAGGATCGCCGCGTGAAGACCACGGGCGACGGGCCGGTCGATGCGATTTTCAAGGCGATACGAGAACTTTACCCGCACAGTGCCACTCTGCAGCTCTTCCAGATCAATGCGGTCACGGAAGGCACCGATGCGCAGGCAACGGTCAGTGTGAGGCTTGAAGAAAATGGGCGCACGGTCACGGGACGGGGCGCGGACACCGATACGTTGGTGGCCGCGGCCTATGCCTATGTGAATGCGCTTAATAAGTTATTGGTGAAACGCGAAAAGCAGGCGCCTGAGGCCCTAACCGTCGCGCGATGAAGACCAGCCCCGGCCGGACACCGCCGGGGCGGATTTCGCGGGTACGAGGCCGGCCGGAACGTCTGCTCCTGGAAAAGGATTAGGTAGGTTGAGCATGTTCGGCAGTCTCCTGGGTGCCCTGTCGAGCGATATGGCGATCGATCTCGGGACCGCAAATACGCTGGTCTATGTCAAGGGCAGGGGCATCGTCCTCAACGAGCCCTCCGTGGTCGCCACCATCAATCGCGGCGGCAAGAAACAGGTACGCGCGGTCGGCAACGACGCCAAGATGATGCTGGGTCGAACGCCCGGCAACATCGAGGCAATCCGCCCGATGCGCGACGGCGTCATCGCCGATTTCGAAATCGCCGAGGAGATGATCAAGCACTTCATTCGCAAGGTGCATAATCGCCGCTCCTTCGCCAATCCGATGATCATCGTCTGCGTGCCATCCGGCTCGACCGCGGTGGAACGCCGGGCCATTCAGGAGTCCGCTTTGTCGGCGGGCGCCCGGCGCGTTTATCTGATCGAGGAACCGATGGCGGCGGCGATCGGCGCCGGGCTGCCGGTTTCCGAACCGACCGGCTCGATGGTCGTCGATATCGGGGGCGGCACGACAGAAGTCGCCGTGCTCTCGCTTGGCGGCATCGTCTATTCGCGCAGCGTGCGCGTTGGCGGCGACAAGATGGACGAGGCGATCATCGCCTATATCCGGCGTCACCAAAACTTGCTCATCGGCGAGGCGTCATCGGAACGCATCAAGAAGGAAATCGGCTCCGCAGCGCCTCCTGCCGACGGCAGCGGCGTTACGATGGACATCAAGGGCCGCGATCTTCTCAACGGCGTGCCAAAGGAAATCACCATCACGCAACGCCACATCGCTGAAGCTCTCGCCGAGCCGGTCGGCCAGATCGTCGAGGCGGTGAAAGTTGCGCTTGAAGCAACGCCGCCCGAACTGGCTGCCGACATCGTTGACAAGGGCATCGTTCTGACCGGCGGCGGCTCGCTGCTTGCCAATCTCGATCAGGTGCTGCGCGAGGAAACCGGCCTGCCGGTGTCGATCGCAGACGATCCGCTGTCCTGCGTCGCGCTCGGCACGGGACGAGTCCTGGAGAACACAAAGGGTATGCGGCACGTTCTGTCGACCGCATTCTGATCAACGCGCCGGGTTGGATAGGGTATGGCGAACGGCACCTGGAGGATCGCGCGAAACCGCAGCGGAGCGCAGCTTCCCATCGCGCTGCTCGCCGCGCTCGCCATTGCGCTGATCCTGATTGGCAAGGCGCAGAATACGCTGTTCGACCGTGCCCGCGCCACCGTCACCGACTGGGCTGCCCCTGCGTTCCAGGTGGCGCGCGCGCCACTGGTCGGACTCGACCGCTGGATGGGGTCGATCGGCGAGTTCTTCACCGTCTACCGGGAGAATCTCCGCCTCAAGGACGAGAATGCGCGCCTGCGCCAGTGGCGAAACGCCGCCATCGTGCTCGACAATAGGGTGAGGCGCTATCAGCTGTTGCTGCGCGCAGTGCCCGATCCGGCGCTGTCATCGGTGATGGCGCGCGTGATCGGCCGTTCCAACCAGCCCTTCCTGCAAACCATGATCCTGGACGCCGGCACGACGCAGGGCATCAAGCCGGGGCAGGCGGTGATCGACGCGCGCGGCATGATCGGGCGCATCTACCTCACCGGGCACCACACGTCGTGGGTGATCCTGTTGACTGATCTCAACAGCCGCATTCCGGTGAGCATCGAGCCGGGCAATGTCCAGGCCATCATGGCCGGCGACAACACCGGCGCGCCGACGCTCGATCTGCTGTCCCAGAACGTCACCCTGAAAGCGGGCGCGCAGGTCATCAGTTCGGGCGATGGCGGATTGCTGCCGCCCGGCCTTGCCATCGGAACCGTCGTAGCCGATCCGTCGGGCGGCTTTCGCGTGGTGCTGCTCGCCGATTCGGCATCGAGCGAAGATGTCAATGTGGTCGATTTCAAACTGAAGTCGGAACAGCCGCCCGCCCCGTCGCCGAACCAGTTGCCGGCCACCGCAGCAGGGCTGCCACCTGCCGCGCCGCCGGCTTCTCCTCTCCCGGTCACGCCTGTAGCGAACGGTGCGGCCGTTCCTGTCACGCCTCCAGCCGCAGTGCAGATTCACTCCACCGCCCCGCCGCCGGCGCCGCCGAAGCCGCAAGCGCATGGAACGCCCGCCACGCCCACCCAGGACGGCACCGCGGTCGACAATGGCAATGAGTAAAGCGGTCCATGGAGCGCGCCGGTAGCATCATGAACGGCCGCTTCCTTTCCACGATCACGCCTGTGGGCCTCGGCATTCTCGGCGTTTTGGTCGCGAACTTTCCCGTTTCCGTCCTGGGCGGGCTTGTCAGTCCACCCCTCTTCGTCTTCATGCCGCTGTACTTCTGGGGCATGGTGCGGCCCGACCTCATGACCCCGTTCTGGGCCTTCGCGCTTGGCATTTTCCAGGATTTTCTCTCCGGCGGCCCGCCCGGCGTCTGGGCTGCAGCATTCGTTGCCGCCTATTTCCTGATCGACCGCCAGCGCGACATGCTGGCGGGCCTCTCGGGCATCGGCGCCATCGCGGGCTTTGCCGTGTCCGCATTGAGCGCTTGCATAACGGCCTATGTCATCGTTGGATTCTACTACTGGCACCTGCCGCCGGTAGCTCCGCTGTTGGTCGAGTTGGCGATGACCGTGCTGTTCTACATTCCGGCCGTCTTTGTCATCGGCGTCATTCATCGCCGCGTCGTTGGACCGTACCGGAGCGATTTCTGATGCCGGTCTTCGACGGAAAGGACAAGAGCCGCTACGCCAGTTTCAGCCGCCGTTCGCTGATGCTCACGGGCGGGATGGCGACGGTGTTTGCCGTGCTCGCCGGTCGGCTCTATCAGCTGCAGATCCGCAACGGCGATCAGTACAAGACCCAGGCCGAAGACAATCGCGTCAACCTGCGACTGCTGGCGCCGCCGCGCGGCCGCATTCTGGATCGCTTCGGACTCGAACTCGCCAACAACCGGCGCAACTATCGCGTGCTGCTGG
>JANYBR010000115.1 GCA_025360685.1 Pseudomonadota bacterium | reverse complement strand
GCCGCCGGGCAGGCGCACGATCACGCCGTCATGCCCGACTTTGACACCGTCGGGGCGCACTTCGTCGACGCCTTTCAGGAACGCGCGCACCGCGATTGCGTTCGGCAGGATTGGCAGCAGGTGGGTGTAGAGCAACAGCCTGGCATGCGCCATGTTGGCGATGCGCGCCGCTTCGACGGGCGTTGTGTGATAGCCGGGAATATCGTGCATGATCTTGGCGGGCCGCACGCGCCCGGCGGCGAGCATTTCGTCATGCATGATGCCGACCAGTTCGGGCGCCAGAGCCTCATGCACCAGCACATCGCTGCCTTGCGCAGCATGCGCGAGGTCTTCGTCGTAGATCGTGTCGCCGCTCACCGTGACGCTGCGTCCCGCGAAGTCGAAGCGATAGCCATAGGCCGGATTGGCGGGTTCGTGCTTCACGCGGATGGCGGTGACCTTCAACCCCAGCGAGTCGAACACAGGCGTCGTCGTCGTGTTTGGCGGAATGATGATCGGAACCGCGACAAGATCAGCCGCATCCGGCGGCAGCATCGCCGCGCCGTGATGCTTGGTGCGGTAGCTGTCGTCGATCGCATAGGCCTCGTTGAAGCCGGCGACCACGCGCTCGATGCCGGGCGGGCCATAGACCTTCAACGGCGCACTTCGCCCCGCGACCCAACTCTGCAAACGGATCTCGGCAAGACCGCCAATATGGTCGGAGTGAAGATGGGTGATCAGAACGCCGTCGATCCTCTCAAGCGGAATTTTCCAAAGCTGGAGATTGCGCGCCGCGTCGACCCCGGCGTCGACGAGGTATAGATGTTCGCCGGCCGCGATCATCGTGCTTGGTCCGGCGCGGCTGACATCCGGCAGCGGCGTTCCGGTCCCGACCAGCAACACCGTCAGTTCGTTGGCATCGGCCAGCTTCGCGTCGCCGCCTGCAACTGCGTGGCGCACGACTTGACGAAACAGCCACGTGTCCACCGCAACCGAACGGAGCGCCAGTGCCGCTGCGATGCCGATCACCACAACGGCGATGACGCCGACGAAAAGTGCGCGCTTCATCTCTTCTTCAGACCCTTCTGCCTCAGGCGCCACAGCAGGACATCGAGACGATCCTGTCCGAAGAACGGTTCGCCCTCGAACGCCATGGTCGGCACGCCCCAATGGCCGCTCGCCAGATGCGCCTTCTGGTTCTCCTGGATGATCGCCTCGTACTTGTCGGGATCGGCAGCGATCTTGCGATCGAGTTCGGCAAGATCAAGACCGGCGCGCGCGGAGGCTTTCGCCAGATGATCGCTCTCATGCCAGTTGTCGATCGTGCCCGACCAGATCGTGTTACTGATCTCCTTGAGGAACGGCAGACCGCGCCCCGCTTCCGCAGCGGCACAGCCGAGCCTTGTCAGGCGATGGATGTAGGGCTGGTTCGGTGTCGCCGCGCGCGTCTGCATGTCCACGACGACCGGATCGGGTCGCGGCCAGCGATAGGGCAAGCCGATCATCTCCGCGATTCGCAGCGTGTCGCGCATCAGATAGGGAATCCAAAGCGGGTTCACCTGCGAGAAGAACGCGCCGGATCTGACCGCGAGCGGATAGACCGGTCGCGCGTTCACCGCGAGGTCGTATTCCTGCGTCATCTCCACCAGACGCGGAGTTGCGAGGTAGGAGTAGGGGCTGCGGAACGACCAGAACAGATCGATGGAAAGCGTCATATGCACCTCATTGACGGCGCGGCGCGACACTGCCTAACTCCGAACCGGAACACAAGTTCGCATTACCTGGGTCGGAGTGAACTGTTTGAATCAACTCAAAATCCGTCAGCGCCCACTTTATGCGGGCGACCCATTTGTTGTGCGACGTAAAATGGGTTGCCCGGACCAGCCGGGCAATGACGGCTGATGATAGAGATGGAGCCCAACGCGATGGACCTCTACACAATTCACGGCGGTCTCGGTTCGCCCTATTCGATGAAGATGCGCGCGATCTTCCGCTATCGCCGTCTGCCGCATATCTGGAAGCAGGTCGACATGGCGCACCGCAGCATCTTCGCGAACGTGAAGGCGCCCGTCATTCCGATCATCCAGTTTCCCGACGGCTCCTGGCACAACGACTCCACGCCGATGATTTTCGTGCTTGAGAAACTGCACTGCGAACGTTCCATCGTGCCCGAGGACGCGGGACAGGCGTTTCTCGCCTATCTGCTGGAAGACATGGCGGACGAGTGGGGCACCAAAGCGATGTTCCACTATCGCTGGTATCGCGAGCGCGACCAGAAGCAGATGAGCGAGTGGTTATCCTTCGACCGATTGCACGGACATGGGCGTACTGCAATCCTGGATTCCGCGCGGATGTTCCGGTCGCGACAGGTTGGCCGCATGGCGCTCGTGGGCTGCACGCCGCAGAATGCGCCGATCATCGAAGAGTCGGCCAAGAGGATTCTGGGTCTCTTGGAAGCCCATGTGACGGAAGAAGCCTATCTGTTCGGTTCCCGACCCTCGCTCGCCGATTTCGGCTGGATGGGCCAGCTCAGCCAGCTCGCGACTGACCCCACTCCGGACGATCTGATGCGCGAGATCGCGCCGTTCACGTTTCGCTGGCTGATGAACCTGGACGATGCGTCGGGCGTCGAGGGCACGTGGCGCGATCCGTCGGCACCCCCGTCGCCGGCGATCAAGGGTCTGCTGAAGATGGCCGGTGAAATCTACTTTCCGTTCCTGCTGGCGAACGCCAAGGCATTCGAGAAAGGAGAGCCAACGTTTACGGTGGAGATGTTGGGGCGTAGCTACACACAAGGTTCTTTCCGCTATCAACAGCGATGCTTGTGGGATTTGCGCGAGGCCTACGCAAAGCTCGATGCCGCGGCAAAGACGATGATAGATCCTCTGCTGAAGGACACGGGCTGCCTTGCGCCACTGACGTCTTGATCTGCGGCTCCATACTCTGACAGTGTGTCAGAAGACGCGGCGTTGAGCGCGAACAATCGGGAGATGGATATGGCTTTGATCGTTTATGGCGGAAGCGTTTCGCCGTTCGTGCGCAAGGTGCGCGTCGTGCTGGCGGAGAAGGGCGTCGCGTACACGCTCGAGCAGGTCAATCCGTTCATGCCACCGCCGGACTTTCTGGCGATCAGTCCGCTCAAGCGCATTCCGGTTCTGCGCGACACGGACCATCCCGAGCCCAACACATTGCCGGACTCGTCGATCATCTGCGACTACATCGAACACAAATATCCCAAGCCCGCGCTTTATCCGGCCGATCCGTTCGAGCGCGCCAAGGCACTCTGGTACGAGGAATATGCGGATTCAGTGGTCGCCACGAATGTCGGTGGCGGCCTATTTTTCGAGCGCGTGGTCAAGAAGATGATGCGCGGTCAGACCGACGAAGCCGTCTGCCAGAAGACGCTGACCGAAAAGCTTCCACCGCTGTTCGACCATCTTGAACATGAGGTCGCCGGCAAGGAGTATCTTGCCGGTGGAGCATTCTCCATCGCCGACATTTCGGTCGGAACTATGTTCGTCAACTTCGAACATGCCGGAGAGAAGCTCGACGCTAAGCGGTGGCCCAAGCTAGCCGCCTATGTGGACAGACTCCACGCGCGTCCGTCGTTCAAGGCGCTGATTGCCGAGGAAACTCCATTCGTCCAACGTTTTCGCGCCGCCTGAGGAACTGTACATGATTGATCTCTACACATCGGCGACGCCCAATGGCTGGAAGGCCTCCGTCACGCTGGAAGAGTGCGGTCTGCCATACGAGGTTCACGCCATCGATATGGGCAAGGGCGAGCAGAAGACGCCAGAATTTCTGAAGATCAATCCGAATGGCCGAATACCGGCGATCGTCGATCGCGATCTCGGCGACTTTCCGATCTTCGAGTCCGGTGCGCTGATGATCTATTGTGCTGAGAAGAGTGGAAAGCTGATGCCCAGCGACGTGAAGGGCCGCAGCCAGGTTGTCCAGTGGCTGATGTTCCAGATGGGCGGCATCGGACCGATGATGGGCCAGGCCAATGTGTTCTTTCGCTACTGGCCGGAGAAATATCAGCCGGCTATCGACCGCTACCAGCATGAATCGCGCCGCCTGTTCGAGGTGTTGAACAACCGGCTGAAGGACAATGAGTGGCTGGCCGGCGATTTCTCCATCGCAGACATTGCCAACTTCTGCTGGGTGCGCACCTATTTTTGGTCAGGTGTGAATGTCGAAGGGCTCGATCCTCTGATGCGTTGGGTCGAGAGAATCAACGAGCGCCCGCTGACGCAGGCGGGCCTGAAAGTGCCCATCGATCGCTCGAAGTTGATGGGCGCAACGACGGACAGCGAGGGCGCCAAGCGCATGGTCGAAAGCGCGCAGAAGATCGTCCAGCACTGAGCCGATCAGGGCCCCGATGCGTTCTTACGCCGCCGTCGCGCAACAAACTGGTTGAGCATCTCGACCATGCTGGAGAACGCCACCGCGAAATACAGATAGCCGCGTGGAATATGGAAGTGCGCCGCATCTGCGACGAGGGCCGTGCCGATCAGCAGCAGGAAGCTCAACGCGAGCATCTTTACCGTGGGATGCTTCTCGACAAAGTCGCCAACCGGCTTGGATGCGCCGAGCATGACCAGCATCGCCAGCACCACGGCGGCGATCATAATCGGCAACTGCTCGGTCATGCCGACTGCCGTCACGATAGAGTCGATCGAAAAGACGATGTCGAAGAGCGCGATCTGAATGACCGCGGAGAACAAGGTAGCATGCACGGTCGACCGCTTCTCGTCGTCGCCTTCGGCCATGTCGTGGATTTCACGCGTGCTCTTGGTCAGCAGAAATATGCCACCTGCGCCGAAGACGAGATCACGCCACGACAGGCCGATGCCCCAAACGGTGACAACCGGTGTCGACAAGGAGATGATCCACGCGATGCTCGACAGCAGCGCGATCCGCATCGCCAGGGCCAGTATCAGTCCGATGCGCCGCGCGGTCGGGCGTTCTTTCGGGGCGACTTTGTTCGCCACGACGGCAAGGAAAATGATGTTGTCGATGCCTAGAACAATCTCCAACGCCGCCAATGTGAGCAGGGCGATCCAGGCGTCGACGGAATAGAGCAGGGCGTACATCGGCGAGCCTTAATTCAGAACCATGCCGGAGCAAGAAATGGAAACAAGTACAGCAAAGTCTCGCGCCCGGCGAGAAGACCAATGCCGGCGCCGATGAAAACGTCACTCAGGAAATGCACGACCAGAAGGGCCCGCGTGACGCCCAGCCAGAACGCGATCGCGAACCACAGGATCGCAAGATGTGGCCAGACGCAGCTGGCGATCAGGGCGACGCATGTGATGGTAAGGGCGTGACCGGACGGAAAGGAGTTGTAGTCGAGCTTGAACTTGAACCAGACAAAGCCATAGAGGCCCATCTCCATGTCGTCGCGCGGCCGCCTTCGCCCCACGATCAGCTTTATCCCGTGCAGTATCGCGCTGCCCGCGGCCAGGCAGGCAATGAGAGCCAAGGAGCAATTGGCGGCAAGGCGGAAGTCGACCCGTTCACCCCAGATCGCAAGGCCCGCCTGTGCGGCGACAAGGGCGATCACGGCGGCGACAAGCCAGTGCGCCGCCTTCGCCCAATGGGTAGTTCGCTCGAGAAACTGCTCGAATGCCACACTCTCATGATCGTAGAATGCGTGCGCGGCGATCCGGTCTATGGGCAGGCATCCCGCACCGATAACTAGGAGAAAAACGCCCGCCCAAAGCAGCATGGATGCTGATTGCCGTGCCGCGCCGTCCCTGTCAAACGCGCTTGACTCCGGCTGAAATTGTTTCAATACTTAAGTTGATACTTAAGTAATGGACATCAGTCGGGGCAAGTTGTTTCGGCGTGCGGAGGAGGGTGAATGTGAGCGACCCAGTCACAATGCACGGCACAGTGATCGTTCGGCGCAAATTTGCCGCCAATGCAGACCGGATTTTTCGAGCTTGGTCGGACCCTAAACTATTGGCGAAATGGCACACGCCGGGGGACGCAAGCTGGACCGTCAAGACCATGGACCATGACTTCCGTGTTGGCGGTCGGCGTTACATGTCATTCGGCCCGCCGAACGACGAACAGTACTTCGAGGATTGCCGGTACGAAGACATTACTCCGGACCGACGCATCTGCTACGCGATGACAATCGCACGCGGCGACACGCGCATAACGACTTCAATGGTGACAGTGGAAATTCGACCGACATCAGCTGGTTCAGAAATCGTGGTGACCGACCAAATCGCAATTCTTGATGGTGGCGACACGGCGAAGGATCGCGAGCGCGGTTGGGGCGAGACGCTCGACAGGTTGCCCGCTGTACTGCAGGGAGCGTGACATGAATCCTTTCTCGCGAAAGGAGAGCTGAACATCATGTCCGACGGCAATGCGATCGAGTGCACCCTCATCCTCAGGCGCATCTACAGCGCGCCTGTTGCTCGCGTCTGGCGGGCATGGACCGATCCCGCAGAGCTTGGCCGATGGTACGTTGCCGGCAGCGACCACATAGTTCACTTCTGCGAGGCCGATGTTCGCGTCGGCGGCACCTACCGTGTCGGATTTGGGCCGCCGGGCACAACTCCATACGTCGAGACCGGGCGATATACCGAGATCGTACCGCCCACAAAGCTTGTATTCCAGGAGCAGGTGACGCTCGACGAGAAGATCATGGGCGGAAGTGCAAACGTTGTCGAATTGCGCGACCTCGGCGACGGACGCACTCAATTGATTCTAACGTGCACGGGCGAAGACAGTTGGCGAAGCGGTGAGGGCTGGACTCCGTGCCTACGCAGCCTTGCTGCTTATCTAGATTCTTCTGCGTGAAAGGGCCGGTTCAATGAGCAATCCAGACAACAGCATCCTCAAAGTTCGCCGCTCGATCCACATCGCGGCGCCACCGCAGCGCGTCTGGCAGGAATTCATCACGCGGGAATGTATGAACCGGTGGTGGGGCGCGATCATCTCGGAACCTGTAGCTGGAACGCCGGCTGGACAAAAGCTGGTCGCGTACGAGCCCAGGCTAGGCGGACAAATCGTCATGGAAGTGGGCATGGATGGCTCACCTGTGCGCTATGGCGGCGCGATCAAAGTCTTCGAAGCGGGCCGCGAATTCGGCTTTGAGAATGACTGGATTCCGAACCAGGGCTGGAAAGTGCCGACATTCATCACCGTTCGCCTTACTCCGGCCCTGGGCGGTACTCTGGTAGAGTTGTTCCATCACGGCTTCGAGGGCACCGGCGGCGATGTTGCCGCGGAGCATGCCGGTTACGAGCAGGGCTGGGGAATGACGCAACTCAGCGCCTTGAAGCGCAGCGTTGAGGCGCCGTCATAGCGGCACATCGGGGACGGATTTTCGACTATCCTCCGGCGCAAGATACTTGCTGTCGACGCGACAAGCTGGGGCTGGCGACACGCCGCCGCCGCGCGCTACAGTCCGGCCGCTCAATATCGACACGGAGGAAACTGATGGATTTCGACTATTCGCCACGCCAGAAGGAGTGGATGAAGAAGGTGGGCGACTTTATGCACGCTCACATTTACCCGGCAGAACCGGTCTACACCAAACAGATGGAAGAGGCGCGTGCCAAGGGAAATCCCTGGATCGTCGTGCCCATCGTGGAAGATCTCAAGAAGAAGGCGAAGGCGCAGGGCTTGTGGAACTTCTTTCTCAATGAGAGCGAACACGGCGCCGGCCTGACGAATCTGGAATACGCGCCGCTGGCTGAGATCATGGGCCGGGTCGGCTTCGCGTCGGAAGTATTCAACTGCTCCGCGCCCGACACCGGCAACATGGAAGTGCTGGAGCGCTACGGCAATAAGTATCAGCAGGACAAGTGGCTGAAGCCGCTGCTCGACGGCGAAATCCGCTCTGCGTTCCTTATGACCGAGCCGGCCGTCGCTTCGTCCGACGCGGCGAATATTGCCACGCATATCGAACGTAGGGGTGATCACTACGTGATCAATGGCCGCAAATGGTGGTCGTCGGGCGTGGGTGACCCGCGTTGCAAGATTATGATCGTCATGGGCAAGACAAATCCGGAGGGCGGACGACACAGCGCCCAGTCGCAAATCTTTGTGGAGCGCGATGCGCCGGGCGTGAAGGTCGTTCGGATGCTGCCTGTTTTCGGCTATGACGACGCCCCGCACGGTCACGGCGAAGTGTTGCTCGAGAATGTCAAGGTACCTGTCGAGAACATGATCCTCGGCGAGGGCCGCGGATTTGAAATCGCACAGGGCCGCCTGGGTCCCGGCCGCATCCATCACTGCATGCGCACGATTGGAGTAGCGGAGCGCGCACTCGAGATCATGTGCAAGCGCCTGCTCACCCGCGAGGCCTTTGGCAAGAAGATCGCCGAGCACTCCGTGTGGGAACAGCGCGTTGCCGAGGCACGCATCAATATCGATATGTGCCGTCTGCTCACGCTAAAGGCTGCGGACATGATGGATAAGGTCGGCAATAAGGTCGCGCGCAGCGAGATCGCGGAGATCAAGGTCGGGGCGCCGCGTATGGCACTGAAGATCATCGACGATGCCATCCAGGCCTGGGGCGGCGCGGGCGTCACGTCCGATCCCGGCTTGGCACGGATGTACGCCAGCCAGCGCACATTGCGTTTGGCCGACGGGCCTGACGAAGTGCATTGCCGCACAATCGCCAGGCTGGAATTCGGCAAGCACGCCGAAATGCCAAAGCGGGCTGCTGCGGAATAGGTTGCAATAACGGTCAGGGCGGCGGGGCACCCGTGGAAATGTCCCGCCACCCTGTTTGGTTTACGACCGCCGCTTCGAGCAATATGGCTCTAACGTTTCATCAAACAGATTTGTCACCCCGTGCAACGCACATCCGCATACTCACTGGCGCCAAGGGACTGCGCGGGATGCAGGCCGTGTTGGCCGCGCGCCGTGGAGCTTGGGCCGCAGTGTCGAGAGGTCAGGCCGCGGCGCGCTTCGCCTGCGCCAGAGGCAGCACAACACTCACTTCCGTTCCGACGCCCTCGACGCTCTGAAGGGTGAGCACGCCGCCATGTTTCTCGGTCAGCGCGCGTACCAGCGCCAGGCCGAGACCAGTTCCGGTTTTGGCCAACATCGGATCACCGCAGACTTGTTCGAACGGTTTTCCAATGCGCTCGAGGTCAGCTACAGCAACGCCGATCCCGTCATCCTTGACTGTAATCCGAATGCTTTTGCCTTCGCTCTGAACCGCGACCTTCACATGCCCTCCGGCGGGTGTGAACTTGACCGCATTGGTGAGGAGGTTGAGCAATATCTGTTTGACGGCGCGGCGATCTGCGATCAGACGCGGCAGGCTCGAAGGACTGATCGTGGAGATCTCGACGCCCGTCTTGTCCGCTCGATCGCGCAACATCCGGACGCAGTCCTCGATCGTACCCTTCAGGTCAACATGCTCGAAGTTGAGCTGCAATTTATCCGCTTCGATCTTAGCCATGTCGAGAATGTCGGAGATCAGGTCGAGCAGATGTTGCCCTGAGTCATAAATCATGGTCGCGTATTCGCCGTAGCGGGGATTTCCGAGCGGTCCGAACATTGTCTGCCGCATCAGGTCGGCAAACCCGATGATAGCATTGAGCGGCGTGCG
>JANYBR010000022.1 GCA_025360685.1 Pseudomonadota bacterium | reverse complement strand
CTCGCGGATCGTCTTGGTGGGCAGCTGGAAGCCGCCCATGGTGATCATCGATTCCAGACGCGACATGGCTTCGCGCGGGGAGTTGGCGTGCAAGGTGCCCATCGAGCCGTCATGGCCGGTGTTCATGGCCTGCAGGAGGTCGAACGCCTCCGGTCCGCGCACTTCGCCGACGATGATGCGTTCGGGGCGCATACGCAGACAGTTCCTGACCAGGTCGCGCATGGTGATCTGGCCCTGGCCTTCCAGGTTGGGAGGGCGGGTTTCCAGGCGCACCACATGCGGCTGTTGCAGCTGAAGTTCGGCGGCGTCTTCGCAGGTGATGACGCGTTCCTCGGCGTCGATATAGGCGGTGAGGCAGTTCAGCAGCGTGGTTTTACCCGAGCCGGTACCGCCCGAGATCAGGATGTTGCAACGCGAGCGTCCGATGACGCCCAGAACGCGTGCGCCGGCCGGACTGATCGAGCCGAACTTGACCAGATCGTCCAGCGTCAGCTTGTCCTTCTTGAACTTACGAATGGTGAGCGTCGGCCCATCGAGGGACAGCGGCGGCGCGATGACGTTGACGCGCGAGCCGTCGAGCAAGCGCGCGTCGCAGATCGGCGAGGATTCGTCGACGCGACGGCCGACTTGGCTGACGATGCGCTGGCAGATGTTCATCAGCTGCGCATTGTCGCGGAAACGGATGTTGGTGAGCTGCACCTTGCCGCCGACTTCGATGAAGACGCGGTTGGCGCCGTTGACCATGATATCGGCGATGTCGTCGCGCGCCAGAAGCGGCTCAAGCGGACCGTAGCCGAGCACGTCGTTGCAGATGTCCTGCAGCAGGTGTTCCTGCTCGGCGATGGACATGACGACGGCTTTGATCGAAATGATCTCGTTGACGATGTCGCGGATTTCCTCGCGCGCCGAGTCGGGATCGAGCTGGGCGAGCTGGGCCAGATCGATGGTGTCGATCAGCGCGGAAAAAATCGTCGTCTTGATCTGGTAGTAATCCTCCGAGCGGCTGTCGGCGACGATCCTCGCCGCGGACGGCTTGGCCACTTCGGAACGCTGCACCTGTCCGCCAGGCGTAGCCGTGCGCGGCGGCGCCGCATCGGCTTTGGGCGGAACGCTGGCGGCCGGCGCCGCTGCCGGTTGCGGCGAAGGGCGGGGCGGCGCGTCGATGGAGGCGGGACGCTTGCCGAACATGCCTTACGCTTTCATCTTCCCCTTGAGGAACGACAGCAACGGCGAGACTTTCTGAGTGACTTGCGGCACGCGCCCCGTCAGCAATTCGGCAAGGCGGCGAATGCCTTCGGCCGGTGCCGTTTTGGCCGCGACCTCATTGAGCATCTGACCGTTGTTCGCGGCCTGGCCGAACACGGCCGGGTCGAACGCCATGACCAGCGCCGGTTCAAGTCCGATGGTTTCGGCAAAGTCCTTGGCCGGAATTTCCGGGCGCTTGGCCACACCGACCTGGTTGATGACCAGCTTGGGCGGCGCGTCGTTGGGACGGGCCTGGCGGATCAGTTCGACGATATTCTTGGTGTTGCGCAGGCTCGCCAGATCCGGCGTCGAGACGATCACGATCTCGTCCGCGGCCACGAGCGTGGCCTTGATCCAGGGCGTCCAGATATGCGGCAGGTCGACGATCACGCAGGGCGTGGTGTGGCGAACCGAATCGAGCACCGCCTCGAATGCGACGGCCGGCACGTCATAGTCGCGCTCGAGCGACGCCGGTGTCGGGAAGATCGAGAGGTGCTCGCCGCGCTTTACCAGGAGCCGGTCGAGCAGCATGTCGTCCAGGCGCTCGGGCGAGGACAGCGCATCGACGATGCCCGGACCCGGTTCGTCGTTGAAGTCCAGTCCGGTCGTGCCGAACGGCAGATCCAGGTCGACGATGGTGGTGTTGATGTGCAGTTCCTCGGCGATGCACCAGCCGACATTGTGCGCCAGGGTCGAGGAACCGGCGCCGCCCCGCGCGCCGACGAACGCGATCACGCGGCCGACCGGAGAGGCATCCGGATCCAGATAGAGGCCGGAAATCACTTCGATGAGATGCATCGGATTGAGCGGCGCGACGAGATATTCCGACGCACCGCGGCGCATCAGCTCGCGGTAGAGCTCGACATCGTTGACCCTGCCGACGACGATCACCTTGGTGGAGGCATCGCAGACTTCGGCGAGCCGGTCGAGTTCCTCGAGTGCCGCCTGCCCGTTCAATCGGGTCTCGACGATCAGGAGATTGGGCGTGACCTGGCCGTGAAAATGTTCGACGGCGCCCTTGATGCCGCCGAGCTGCACTTCGACATGCGCCTTGGAGAGCCTGCGATCGGAGCCGGCGCGCTGCAGCGCCGCGCCCGTGTCGGGAAATTCGACAAAGGCTGCGATTGAGATGCGCGGCACCGGCCGCTCGTGCGGCGCGGCACCAAACGAGTCTTCTTTTTCCGGCGCTTTGGACTTCACCATGGCGGTCCTCAGTTACTTCTTTACGTCGGTGACAGCGCCAGACTGATCGGCGGTCTTCATTGCAGACGTCGGCTTTCCGTTCTTGTAGTTGTCGTAGACCACGGCCCGGCGCGCGGCATCGCCCGGCGTCATCGCCTGCGGTGCGACCAGGTCACGCGGATCGGCGACCTGCGCGGCAACATTGTGCTGTACCGCGCAACCAAAGTTCGCGCCGACGCGATTGGATGAAGACTGGCTGAGGTTTCTCGACCAGTCGCCGCACGGTTCGGTCGCTGCGACATAGCTGATGAAGCCGAGCTCGACGTGCCCGTCACTGCCCGCCGTCTCGCGCGCACCGACCAGAATGCGGTCGCGCGGCACGCCGGCTGCCGCCATGCGCTCGCCAAAATACGCAATCGTCGACGAAGCATCTGGACCCGAAGGAACCGTGATCGAGATCGCGCCGTTGCCGTGCGCGATGAAGTCGGCGACGAAGTCCTCGAAATGTTGTGCGTCGTCCGGCATCAAGCCGGCGTTCGGAGCGGAAAATGCCAGTTTGATCGAGCGATAACCCGGTTCGACCTGAATGGGATGGTTGACCATCGGTTCGTCGAACAGGCCGTCAGGCGTATTGATCGGCGCCGAGCAGCTGCCCGCCGCCAGCACCGCGAAGAGTGAGGCGACGCGGAAAATTTCTTTATGGCCAAGTGACATTGTGTCCCCCTACTGAACGATGAAGCCGACCGAGCCCGACGCATTGGGCTTGGCGGCATCGCCCGCTGGCTTGTTGTAGACGGAGTTGAGTCGTCCCAGCAGAATCGACTCCGCATCCGTCGGAGCGATAAAGCCGTCCGTCGGCGAGGCAAGGCTGGCTGCCATCGTCGGATTGACCAGGTACGCGCTGATGATCACGACCAGTTCGGTTTCGTCGTTCTGATAGTCGCGGCTGCGGAACAGCGCGCCCAGGATCGGCATGTCCTTGACGCCAGGCAGCGCCTCGATGACCTGCTTGTAATTGTGCTGCATCAGGCCGGCGATCGCGAAGCTGCCGCCGGACGGCAATTCCACCGTGGTCTCGGTGCGACGCACCGAGAGCGCGGGGATCGTCTGGCCGTTGTTGGCTGTCGAACCCTGCAGCGTGAAGGAGCCGGTATTGGTCAGCTCGCTGACTTCGGTCGAGACCTGCAGCGAGATGCGACCGGCGCTGAGCACCACGGGCGTGAAGGAAAGGCCGACGCCGAACTGCTTGAACTCGATCGTGACGTTGCCGTCGCGGTCGCGGCTGACCGGCACGGGAAACTCGCCGCCGGCGAGAAACTTCGCAGTCTCTCCGGAGACAGCGGTCAGATTGGGCTCGGCAAGCAGGTGCACGAGGCCGACCGATTCAAGCGCCTTGAGCGTGCCCGACAGATTGTTCGGCCCGACATTGCAGACGCCGCTGCCGCCAAGCGCGGCGAGCGGATTGGTGGCTGTGCTGCCCACGTTGCAGACCTGGCCGGCGCCGGCGCCCATCAGATCGTTGAGCGCGGCGCCGACCAGCGCGAACTGCGGTGCCGACGATGCAGCGATCGGAACGCCCGCGACGATGGCGGCACTGGCCAGATCGATGCCGAACTGCTTGGCGATATTGCGCTGCATTTCGGCCACCCGCACGCGCAGCATCACCTGCTCGCTGCTCGGTACCTTGAGCATGTTGACTACCTTGCTGGGATCGCCCGCGAAACGCGCCGCCAGATCCTGGGCGCGCGCCGATTCCTGGGCGCTCGTGACCGAACCAGTGAGCACGACATTGTCGTTGACTGACGACACCTTGATGTTCGAGCCCGGCATGTGGGCGGCCATCATGGCCGACAAGTCCGTCACATCCTTCTCGACGCGGATGTCGAGCGAAGCGAGCTGATGGCCTGCGCCGTCAAAGAAGAAAGCATTGGTCTGGCCCGTCTTGAGCGCCAGCAGGAAGATGCGGCGCGGCGTGCGCACCACGGCATCGACGATATCGGGACTGGAGACCATCACGTCGCGCGCATTGGCGTCGAGCTGCACGATCACGGCCTTGTTCAAAGACAGTGTGATGCGCTGCGATACGGGTCCGCCATGCGTGGCAATGTTGATGACGCGCGAAGCGTTTTCCGGCACGCGCTCAGGAGCCGCGCCCGCGGTTCCCGCAAAGAAACCAAGGGTTGCGAGCGCAAGTCCGAGAATGGTTTTGCGCATGTCCTATTCCTTCCGTCCGTTGAGGCCGCTCGTGATGCCGTAGCGAATGACGGTGACGCCGGTGCCGGAGTCTTCGTCGTCGTTCGCTGCGGCCGCTGCGCGCGTGGGATGCTGCAGCGAGGCGACGGCCGGATTACTTTCGGAGAGCGGGCGCAGCGCCAGTGAAATGGCGCCGCTGGCCTGTGCACGCACTACGGTACGGACCTGGTCGGGCGACAGTTCGAGCGTCGCGGTCTTGGCGAGCACGACTTTCTGGTCGCGGTCCTGCTTGATCGTCTGATCGACGGCCAGCACGCGGACATTGGCCAGCACGATCTTGGCGCCATAGGTTTTGGGATTGTCCGACGTCTGGATCGTCATGACGAGATCGACCCGATCGTTGGGCAGAATGAATCCGCCAGCGCCCGACTCGGTGGTGATCGGGATCGACATGGCGCGCATGCCGGGGCTGAGCGTCGCGGCCATGAAGCCAGCGGAATCGGTATGCACGATCTTGGTCTCACTGAGCGGCTCGCCGGAAAGAATCGGCGCGCGCGCCACGGTTCCGGTCACGGCCCGTTCGATGCTCGGGGTGACGTCGTGCGTGACAAAACTGGCGTCAACGTTCGACTTGGGCCATCTCTGCCAGTGAACCAGCGACGGATTCAGCGCCTGGCCGGGCTGAATGGCGCTCGATGCGACCAGCACCTCGCTGGTGGCGATCATGGGAGCCGGACGGGCGGCAACCGTTGGAGTTCCGCCGCCCAGAAAGCCTCGCGCCAGAAAAGCGGCGGCGCCGGCGGCAAGAGTGGCCAATCCGAGAATGAGCAGACGCTGCATGTTCATGAGAACAGGCTCCTTTGGGTCTGATCCGACCACGGAACCCTTTAGAATTTGCTTAACAAAATACTGTGGAAACGATCCATACGATGGCGGCGCAAGAAATACTTAGAGCGCGGCAGCCATGCGGAAAATTTCGGCCTGCGACAGGATCGCGAACGCGCCGGCGGCGAGCGCCACGCCATACGGAATCGCGCCGCGCGCCTCGTGCAGGCGCAAGATCCAGGGTTGCCCCGTGAGCCCTTGCGGCAGCGGCAGGCGGCGTACACTGATCAGGATCAAGGTCAGCGCGCCGCCCATGACCGACGCCACCAGCGCATATTCCGGCAGATTCTGAAATCCAAGCCACAGCGCGATGCAGGCGAACAATTTGGCGTCGCCGCCGCCAATATATCCCAGCGCGAAGAGCGTGAAGCCCGCGGCAAGGCCCAGAAAACCTGCAAGCAAATGGGCGCAGATCACGGCGGGCGCCATGCCCGTGGCCGCCACGAAGGCAACGAACGCGGCGATCAGCAATACCTGCAAGAAGTTCGGAATCGTAAAGCTGGCGATGTCCCAGCCGGCCGCAAGCAGCAGCAGCGCCGGAAACACGTACTGGACTAGAACGACGGCCGCCATCGCCATTTACGCTTTTTTAAGTGCAAACGGCCGCTCCTTTGGGAGCGGCCGCACACAGCATGCGCCGAAAATGGCGAATGCTTACTTAAGACCAGTCGACACCGACGTGAACGTCGTCGACAGCTTGGTACCAACAGCGGTAACGGCGCTGATGATGACGACAGCGATGAGAGCCGCGATCAGGCCATACTCGATGGCCGTCGCGCCGGACTCGTCGCGCACGAAGCGTGTAAAAAGATTGTTCATATAAGCCTCCACAAAGTGACACCCTAGGACGTCCGGCCGGCATCAATTGGAGAGACCAACCTGGACAGTTGCGAGCCTAGGAGGCGGTCGCTTAACGGCGCTTTAAATTTACAATTAGAACGAACGCCGGACTGTGCCGCAGCGACACGAAACAGGCAGTTCGCAGCAAGAATCGCGCTTCACATTTTCACTCTGTTAAGGACGTTCGACAAAACGACGGCAAAATCGTTCGTATCATCAGACTACGCACTATTTCCGGCTCGTCACGCGCGCAAGCGTCGATCAATCATTCTGTCACCGCTTTATACTATCCATTGCGCGCATGACAGCGGACGTCGAACGGACAATTGAAACGCATCGCGTGCTGCCTCGCGCCGACGAACGCTTGGCGGTTTCACTGCTTGCTGCGGCGCTGGCGTTTGCAGCGGCGGCGTTCGCGCCGCAGATCCTCAATGACGGCGACACGTTCTTTCACATCGCGGCCGGTACGCGAATGCTGGCCGAGCATGCGGTCCTCTATCGCGATCCCTTCTCCTACACGTTCGCCGGCGCTCCATGGGAAGCCCATGAGTGGCTGGCGGAAATCGCGATGGCGGCGGCGTTCCTCTCCGGCAGCTGGAGCGGGCTCGTCCTGCTCTTTGCCGTGGCGGCCGGCGCCACGGCAGGACTGCTAGCCTACCATCTGGGACGCTGGCTCTCCTTTCGTGCGCAGACGCTGGGCATTGTCCTCGCGCTGTCATGCATGACGGCGAGTCTTCTGGCACGCCCCCATCTTCTTGCCTTGCCGCTGCTGGAGATCTGGACCGCGGAACTTGTGATCGCGCGCAGCCGCAAGCGCGCCCCTTCGCTGGCGCTGCTGCCGGTGATGGTCATTTGGGTCAATGTCCATGGCAGTTTCCTGCTCGGCCTGGCCCTCGCGGCAGCGCTCGCGCTGGAGGCGCTCGTGACGGAACAAGATCGCGTCGCCACCATGCGCAGCTGGGGCCTGTTCGGCGCCGGCGCAGTGCTGGCCGCGCTGTGCAACCCTCACTTTATCCAGGGCGTGCTATTTCCGCTCACGCTGATCGGCACCTCCAGTCTCGGCAATATCGGCGAGTGGCAGCCGATTGACTTTTCCAAGCCGCAGCCGCTGGAGTTCGTGGTTCTGGCCGCGATCTACTTTGTCAGCACGCGCGGCGTGAAAATTCCCGCATCGCGCGTCGCCATTGTGCTTGGACTGCTCTACATGGCGTTTCAGCACGAACGTCATCAAATTCTCTTTGCCGTGGTTGCACCGCTTCTCCTGGCCGAGCCATTATCGCGCAATCTTCTGCAAGATCGTTCGCCGGCGCGTGAGCGTTTGCTGCGCTTTGCAGCGCCGCTCTCCATGGGCGCGGTTGTCCTCGCCGTGCTGCTGACGATTGGCCGGATTATTTTTCCGCTCTCGCGCGTCGACGGCCCGGTCGCGCCGATCACGGCGTTGCAGCATGTCCCGCTCTCGGTTCGCGCGCAGCCTGTGCTCAACGATTACAGCTTCGGCGGTTATCTGATCTTCATGGGAACGCGGCCGTTCATCGATTCCCGCGTCGAGCTCTATGGCGACGGCTTTCTGCGCAACTATGCCCGGATCATCCGGCCCGACATTTCAGCGGTGACGGAAACGATTGGCACCCACAATATTCGCTGGACGATCCTGGCCGCTCGCTCGCCCACGGTCGCGGTGATGGATTCTCTGGCGGGCTGGCACAGGCTGTATTCGGACCAATACGCCGTGGTGCACATTCGAGATAAATACGCCCCGTAAAGCGAGGCAGAAGTTAATTCTTCTTTTACGCCACGAGCGGTAGCGTGGCCTGAAGTAGCGAAGGACCATCGCCATGCGTTCCAGCATCGCCGCAGCAATAGCCGTCGCCGCCGGTCTCGCCGGCAGTCAAGCGTTCGCCGCCGGTGTCGCCGTTCCGATGGACGAGGTTCGCACCGTCGCCTTCGCCAAGCCGGTCGCCACCGTCTATGTCGGCAATCCGGCGATCGCCGACATCAACATGATCGATGCGCGCCATGCCTTCGTGCTCGGCAAGTCGTATGGCACGACGAACATGATCGCGCTCGATCACTATGGCCGCCAGGTTTCCAACACTTTCATCAGCGTGTCGGGCTCGAACGGCGCGTCAGTGACCCTGATGAAGGGCGCCACCCAGACGACGCTGGCGTGCAGCGGCAGCCGCTGCGAACTGGCGCCGCGTCCGGGCGACGCGCGCTTCTCTGAAATATCGAGCGATGTTAGCAAGCACCAGCAAATGGGCGGCTCGAAGTAACCGCCGCGCGGCGCATTCGCACAATCGCACTCAGTCCAGCAGCGGATAGAGAAGCTGCCAGCCGAAACTTTGCGGCATGTCGTCTTCCTTGAGCCCGTAATTCTTGGGCAGCTCGCCTTGCGGCATGTAGAACGTGCCGAACATCACGTCGAACAGCGAGAATGTGGACGCGAAGTTGCGGCCCAGCGCGTCGCGGTCATGATGCCAGCGATGGAAGACGGGGCCGGCGAATACGTATTTGAACGGTCCCAGGGTCCAGTTGAGGTTGGCATGCACCCAGCCTGACGTGAGCGTATCGAACGGCCCGATGAAGAAGAAGATGTCCGGCGAGAAGCCGGCGAGAAGCGCGACGACATCCACCAGGACCGCGCCCAGCAACAGGTTGATCGGATGAAACCGCGCCGCCGAAATCCATTCCAGATCTTCGGTGGAGTGATGCACGGCATGGTACTTCCACAGCCGTGCGCGGTGAAAGCCGCGATGGATCCAGTAAAGCGCGAACTCCGTGGTCACCAGGTAGAGCACGACCTGCACCCAGAACGGCAGGTGCGCGATGACGCCGTGCCCATGCTCGAAATAGGCCAGTAGCCCTTGCGGCGTGTTGATGCCCATCAGGTAGACGGCCGGCAGGACCGTGAACCCGATCCGGCCGTATCGCGTGAACACCGGCACGATGAACCAGTAGCAAAGGTCGGTGACGAGTCCGCGCTTCCGCCACCAGGGCTTGCCTTCGTTGCACGGCGAAAACCAGGACAGGGACGCGAACAGGACGCCCATTCCCGCGACATAGGGAAGGATGCGCAGCAAAGTGTGCGCAACACCGTCCATGACTGCGCCCGTCATTCCGCCGATCATCGCGAACCCCAGCCTTTCGCCGCGCAGTCTAGGGGCGATTGCTTACGCGAAGGTTTCCATTGGCGGGCACGCGCCGGGCACGCTCCGAGGCTATGGTAAAGAGACCGGTCGCGGCGACACTGGCAATCGAACGAACGCGTCGAGGTCGACGCTATGTCTTCTGGCGGGTTTCGCGCGGCCGCATCAGGCCTTCCTGCACGACAGAGGCGACGAGTTTTCCATTGCGCGTATAGAGCGAACCGCGATTAAAGCCGCGCGCGCCCGAGGAGCTCGGCGAATCCTGCGCATACAGCAGCCAGTCGTCCATCTTGAAGGCGTGATGGAACCACATCGCGTGATCCAGGCTCGCCATCTGGATCGGCGAATTCCATGAACGGCCGTGCGGCAGCAGTGCCGTGTCGAGCAGCGACATGTCCGATGCATAGGCCAGCACCGATTGCTGGACGATGATGTCGTCCGGCACCGGACCGGTGGCGCGGATCCAGACATTGTCGAAGGGCTCGCGCGCCTTGCGGTTCAGCCAGTCGTCGACGATCACCGGGCGCATTTCGATGGGCCGCGGCCGGCTCATCCAGGCCTTTTGTTCCTCGGGCATCTTGTCGAGAAATTTCTTGCGCAGCTCGTGTTCGTCCTGAAGCTGGTCGGGATCGGGAACCTTGGGCATGTCGAACTGATGTTCGAGCCCCTTTTCCTGCAGCTGGAACGATGCAGCGAGCGTGAAAATCTGCTTGCCGTGCTGGATCGCCACCACACGGCGCGACGTGAAGCTCGCACCGTCGCGACTGCGATCCACTTCGTAAAGAATCGGAATCTTGGGATCGCCGGCGCGCAGGAAGTAGCCGTGGAAAGAGTGGCAGATCCTGCCCTCGACCGTGCGGCTGGCGGCGACCAGGGCCTGGCCGAGCACCTGTCCGCCGAACACACGCTGCATGCGGTCTTCGGGGCTTTGTCCGCGAAAAATGTTCTCTTCGATCTTCTCGAGATCGAGCAGGTCGAGGACCTCCGCGATCGCTGTTTTGGCTGTGCCGCTCATGGCGCTCCCATAGAGGCGGCGGCCACGACGCGCAAGACTGCAAACGAATGACACAATCTTGGAATCTCTTTGCCAGATTGCGACATTCCGTCATAAAAAGAGTTCATTCCGTGATGTGTGCGACGTAACAAGGGGTGTTCAAAAGGACTCCAATGGCAAATCCGCTTTTAGAAAAGGCCGCACACCAAAAGCCGGCAGGTACGCGCCGCGGTGCGCTGGAACGGCTTTTTACCCTTATGTTTCAGGGATTTGTCTACAACCAGATCTGGGAAGATCCCGATGTCGATCTGGCTGCGCTGGCGCTCAAGCCCAACCACCGGGTGCTGACCATCGCCTCGGGCGGCTGCAATGTCTTGAACTATCTGGCGGCCGATCCGGCGAAAATCATTGCCGTCGATCTCAATCCCAATCACATCGCCCTGACCAAACTGAAACTTTCCGCGTTGCAGAACCTGCCGAGCTACGAGGAATTTTTCCGCTTCTTCGGGCAGGCGAACGATCGCGCCAATCGCACGGCCTACGATGATTTTCTCAGCCAGCGGCTGGACAAGGTGACACGCCGCTATTGGGAAAAGCACATTCCGTTGCGCGGCCGGCGGATCAACATGTTCGCGCGCAATCTCTATCGCTACGGATTGCTTGGACGTTTCATCGGTGTCCTGCACGCAGTCGCCAAGCTGCACGGCAAGAAACTCGAGCCGATTTTGTCGGCGCGCACACCGGCCGAGCAACGCCGGCTGTTCGAACGCCATATCGCGCCGTTGTTCGACTACAAATCCATCAAGATGCTCTCCAAAAGCCCGGTTTCATTGTACGCTTTGGGCATTCCGCCGGCGCAATATGACGAGCTGGTGGCGGCGGGCGACCCGATCGCCGTGCTGCGCGAGCGCGTTGAGCGGCTGGCTTGCGACTTTCCGATCCACGAGAATTATTTCGCCTGGCAGGCGTTCGGCCGCGGTTACGATCTGGAACACCGTGCCGCCGTACCGGCCTATCTGCAGCGCGAGACCTACGACTTGATCCGTACACGGACAGACAAGGTCGAGGTGCATCACGCCTCGCTGACCGATTTCCTCGCCGCGCAGCCGCCGCACTCGATGCACCGTTATGTGCTGCTGGACGCGCAGGACTGGATGAACAGTGAGCAGATCACCGCGCTGTGGCGCCAGATCGACCGCACCGCCGACACGCGCGATGCCCGTGTGATCTTCCGCACCGCGGGAGCCGACTCGCCCCTGCCCCGCAAGCTGCCGGCCGATGTGTTGGCGCCCTGGGTCTATCTGGAAGAGGAGAGCAAGGTGTGGCACGGCCAGGACCGCTCCTCGATCTATGGCGGATTCCACGTCTATACCCGCCGCCCCCTGTCGTGACGGCGGCGGCCGCCGGAAATCATGCCGCGCTGATGGATCGGATCTATCGGCGCCAGCGCTATATCTATGATTTTACGAGGAAATATTACCTGTTCGGCCGGGATCGGCTGATCCGGCAGCTGGCACTCAAGCCTGGCGCGCGGGTGATAGAAGTGGGATGCGGCACGGCGCGCAATCTCGTGAAGATTGCTCGTCGCTATCCTGGAGTGAAGCTTTACGGGCTCGACGCTTCGTCGGAGATGCTGAGCACGGCAGCGCGGTCGCTGGCGCAAGCGGGACTGAGCGGACAGGTGAAGCTGATTCAGGCCTATGCAGAGGCCCTGTCGCCCGCCTTATTTGGCGAAACCGCGCCCTTCGATGCCGTGATATTTTCGTATTCCCTGTCGATGATTCCGGACTGGAAACAAGCGCTTAGGTTGGCCTCAGCGTCGCTGGTGCCCGAAGGAACGGTGCATATCGTCGATTTCGGCGATCTGAAGGGCCTTGGCAGGCCGGTCGAATGGGCGCTGCGCATTTGGCTTGGGCTGTTTCACGTGGCGCCGCGCGAGGAACTGTTAACCACGCTCGAGGTAGCGTCCAAAGGGGAACTTGTTTTGCTTTCCGGCCGTTACGCTTTTGTGTTGTCGGGTACTGCCGAGCAGGTTCTCAAAAACCTTGAAGGCCCTGTTGCAGAGGGGTCACAGCCTCCGCGTAAATCCGAGTCTTAGTCGCTTAAAAGCCAGTGTTCACCGCCTAGCATGGAGACACCGGCCAAGATGGTTGATACAAATCGAAGGTGGTCCGAACGTCTAGGTAGGGGGGTCCCTGCCCGTCGGTATTTGAAGCGAGGGTAGAAAAATGAAACTTCGTTCGATCGCGTTGGCCGGTGTTGCCGCCATTGCGTTGAGTTCGCCGGCGTTAGCCGCACCAGCAGGCTGGTATCTGGGACTGGGAGTTGGTTATGCCGACCTCAGCAAATTCTCCGGGCACGACGCAACCCCGGTTCCGATTGCAGCTAACTATTCTGCCAATGCTCTGTACTTGGGTTCGGTCGGCTACAATTGGGGCAACGGAATCCGCATGGAAGCGGAATTCGGCTTCGACGAACACAACGGAAGCAAAATGTCGTTTTTCGGAGTGCACACCCCACCGGTTCTGAGCGGCGGAACATCGACAAGTTCGGCTTTGCTGAATCTAACCTATGACTTCGGCCTGGGTGGGAACTGGGGCGCCACCATCGGTGCGGGCGCCGGCGTCGCCCTCGTCAATCACTACGACCATATCTTCGGCTTCAAGGCCATCGGCGGCGCGCACAGCGTGTTCGATTGGCAGGCGATCGCCGGTTTGAAATACGCTTTGTCCGACGATCTGGAGATCTTTGCCGACTACCGCTTCCGTCAGGCTTCAGGCGCGGGCGGCTACAAGACCACATGGGGCACGCCGCCGGTTGTCTTGAGTTCACAACAGGAAAATGTCGGCTTGCTCGGCATTCGCTGGTACCTCGGCGAGGAACCGCCGCCTCCGCCGCCGCCGCCTCCTCCCCCGCCGCCTCCTCCCCCGCCGCCTCCTCCCCCGCCGCC
>JANYBR010000011.1 GCA_025360685.1 Pseudomonadota bacterium | reverse complement strand
AGCGACACTTTGTTCTCCGGCTTGCAGTAGGCCGCGATCCCATCCCAATGGCGCTCGATCATCGCGGCGAACTTCTCGTAGGGCTTGAGGCGCTGCCATTTCAGGCTCGCCCGCCAGTGGTCGAAGAAGCGCCGCGCCTACGGCCTGCGCGACGAGGAATACTTGCGACTCAAGATCCTCACTTGCATGCTCCCCGAACTCTGAAAAGTCCCAGATTCACCCACTCGATTTCCTGATGAGCCACTATTTTCAACCGATCGAAAACAGCCGCCTGAACAAACTCAAAACCGCCCCGCTCAGACTCATGCCTCGATTGGAATGTACTGCCGCCGCTCTTGACGCGCGACGGGTAGCGTGATGTGATCCTGCCGCAAGCCATTCTGCGGCTGCTGCCGCCGTTGGCGGGCGTGCTGGTCAACCTGGTCAAGGGCATTGGAATCGTGGGCCCGACTGACTCGCAGCAGACGATTCAGGAGCAACACGTGAAACTGACCATGAAACTGCTCGGCATGCTGGCGCTCGCGGTGAGCGTGCTGTTCGCGGCTGATGTCGCCGTTGCCCAGCAGAACAACCTGATCGACACGATAAAGAAGCGCGGCAAGCTGCAGGTGGGTTTCGCGAGCTTCCTGCCGTGGGCCATACGGGACAAGCAGGGCAACTGGGTCGGCTTCGAGATCGACGTCTCGACCAAACTCGCCAAGGACCTAGGCGTCGAGCTCGACTTGATGCCCACAGCGTGGGACGGCATCATTCCGTCGCTCATCGCCGGCAAGTTCGATGTGATCATCGGCGGCATGAGTATCACGCCCGCGCGGAAGGAGCAGGTTGACTTTACCCTGCCGTACGCGCAGCAGGGCGGAGGCCTCGCAGCGTCAAAACAGCTCGCGTCGAATCTCAAGTACCCCGAAGGCTATAACGATGCCAAGGTCACCTTCACCTGTCGGCGCGGCACGGCGTCGTGCAAGACGATCGAGGAGATGTGGCCGAAGGCAACGGTTCGGCAGTTCGACGACGATGCCATCGCCTTTCAGGAGGTGATCAACGGCAACGCCCACGCGATTCTCTCGAGCGAGCCGAAGCCGACGTTCTTCACACTGCAAAACCCCGACAAGCTGTTCAAGCCGACGAACGATCGCGTTGCGAGCACCGACGCAGGTTTTGCGCTGCGCAAGGGCAACCCAGCCGCAGTCGCCTACTTCGATGCTTGGATCGGCAAGAACAAGGACTGGCTGAAGCAACGCGACGCGTACTGGTTCAAGGGCCGCGACTGGGCCGCTAACGTGCCAAACAGCTGATTATCTGCGGTCAGCGGCGAATGTCTAACAGTGTGCGTATCGCTGACTTGCGCGGGGCGCTCGGACGTCTCCCGCGCGTACCGCTCGCGTATTTGCCGACCCCGCTCGAGCCCGCGCCGCGCCTCAGCAGCGCCTTGGGCGGGACCTCGATCTACGTGAAGCGGGACGATCTCACTGGTCTGGCGCTGGGTGGGAACAAGGTGCGCCAGCTCGAGTATCTCCTCGGCGAAGCAGTTCACGCGGGTGCGACGGCCGTCATCACCGGGGCTGGCGTCGACTCGAACCATTGCCGCCAGCTCGCTGCTGCGTGTGCCAGGCTTGGGCTGCGCGCCTGCCTGGTCCTTCGCGGCGAGCGTCCTGTTCGCATGGAGGGGAACCTCTTGCTAGATACGATCTTCGGAGCCGAGTGTCGGTTCATCCCGACGGAGCGGTTCTATGGCGAGTTCGAACAGGTCGCGAGTGGCTGGGCGGACGCGCTCTCCGCGCAGGGCGAACGGCCGTATGTCATCAACACTCTGGGTTCGGACACCCACTCGGTCGCCCTCGCCGCGCTTGGCTACGTCCAGGCGGCCCTTGAGCTGGAGGAACAGTTCGAGACGCTCGGTTGGCGACCGGATGTCGCGTACTTCTGCTCTGGCGCGGCGACTCAGGCCGGCCTCGCGCTGGCACGGAAGTGCCTTGATTTGCCGTATCGATTGGTCGGTATCTCCGCGAGCCCGTTCATCCCCGACAAGCCGACGGTGATCGCCCAGGTGGCGACGCGCGCGGCACGGCTCCTCGACTTGGATCTGACGTTTCACCCGGCCGAGATCAGCAATGAGGACGCCTACATCGGGGTTGGGTACGGCGCGCTCACCGCCGCGTCCGTGGCTGCCTTGCGACTGGCGGCCCAGACGGAGGGTTTGCTCCTGGATCCCACGTACACGGCGAAGGCGCTTGCTGGTCTCGTCGACCACATTCGGCGGGGACAAATCCGTCCACATGAGCGAGTGTTGTTTCTTCACACCGGCGGTGCTCCGTCGGTGTTCCTCTCCAGGAACGAGGCGATCGCCGACCGCCCACCTGTGGTGCGCTGAAGCACCAGGGGCGCTGATCTCGCTCTGGTCAGCGATCGATCGCCGCGAAGGCGTCGATCTCGACCAGCATATCGGGGATGGCGAGCCCGCTCACCACCACGCCAGTCGAGCAGTGATGCACGCCCTCGAAATGGCGGTTGATCGCGGCATAGACCGCCGGCCGATGTCGCACATCGGTGACGTAGACGGTGAGCTTGCACACATCCTTCATGGTGCCGCCGGCCTCCTCGATCAGCTGCCCGATGTTGCGGCAGGCCTGATCGGCCTGCGCGCCCGCATCGCCGGGGCCGACGAGGTTGCCGTCGAAATCGACGCCGGCCTGGCCCTGGAAGAAGACCAAGTCGCCGCTCGCCCGGATCGCGCGCGAATACATCGCCTCGGCGCCGTAGCGGGTCATGTATTTGCGGATGTGCTGCTTGGGCATGGGTAGGGGACCTCGGTCAGCGGGCGTCAAGATCAGCCGGTGCAGTAACCACGGCTTGGCATTTCTATCGGGCGAGCCTGATGGCATGGTCGCCGTGACCTCAAACCGCATCCGATTGCCAAAGTCGAGATGCGATATTTCCACCGGCGAGGAGAGGCGACCGAGATGAAGATTACGACACTTGGGATCGATTGGGCAAAAGATTGTCATCGAGGTACCTGGCGTGAATGAAGGAGGCAAGTCGGTGCTGCGGCCGGAAATAATTTGTTGTCGCCAACGGTCGCTGTCTTCAAACTTGGCATAGGCTTAAGTCTGAAGTGTTGGTCTGGGGGCACGTTGGGGAAACAGCGCTATTCGATTTTTTCGCTGCTGCGGAACGCGGTTAGCTTCCATGAAGGCTGGGAACGCGCATGGCGCGCGCCGCCGCTCAAGCCCGCCTATGACGTGATTGTGGTCGGCGCGGGCGGTCATGGCCTCGCGACCGCGTACTACCTGGCCAAGAACCACGGCATCACCAACGTAGCAATCATCGAGAAGGGCTGGCTTGGCGGCGGCAACATGGGCCGCAACACGTCGACCATCCGCTCGAATTACATCCGCGACATCTCGATCAAGTTCAACGATTTCTCGCTGCAGCTCTACGAGCAGCTCGGCCGCGACCTGAACTACAACATCATGTTCAGCCAGCGCAGCCAGATCGACATCATCCAGACCTGGCCGAAGATGCGCGACATGCGCCGGCGCGCGCTGCACATGGATCTGCACGGCGCCGACTACGAGTTCATCACGCCGGCCGAGATCCGCCGCCGCGTGCCGATACTCAACGACGACGACAAGATGCGCATGCCGATCATCGGCGGCTATGTCCAGGCCCGCGCCGGCATCGCGCGGCACGACGCGATCGCCTGGGGCTACGCGCGCGGCGGCGATGCACGCGGCGTGGAGATCCACCAGCACACCGAGGTGACCGGTTTCCTACGCGACGAATCGGGCGCCGTCGTCGGCGTCGAGACCAATCGCGGACCGGTGCGCGCGAAGAAGGTGGCGCTTGCCGCTGCCGGCAATTCGAGCCATGTCGCCTCGCTGGCCGGGATCAAGCTGCCGCTGGTCACGCGCAACCTGCAGGCGTTCGTCTCCGAGCCGCTCAAGCCGATCGTGAACGTCCAGGTCAATTGCCCTGATGCGGGCTTCTATGTCAGCCAGTCGGACAAGGGTGAGCTGATCATCGGCGGCGGCACCGATCCCGAGCCGTCCTATCGCCAGGCCGGGAAGTACGGCGTTTTCGAGGACGTGGTGACAGCGTTGATCGACGTCTTCCCGGTCTTCCGCCGCGTCAAGCTGATGCGGCACTGGGGCGGCGCACTCGATTTCGCCTATGACGCCAGCCCGATTATCACCAAGACCCACCTGCCGGGGCTCTACATCACATGCGGCTGGTGGGGCGGGTTTAAGGCCATCCCGGCCGGCGGGTTCACTTTCGCCCATCTGATCGCGCGCGACGAGCCACACCCGCTTGCTTCCCCCTACACCATCGACCGGTTCCGCCGTCTCGGATTTATCCTCGAGTCCGGTACGGTCGCGGTACGGTGACGCCATGATGCTCATCCCCTGCCCTTGGTGCGGCGAGCGCCACGAATCCGAGTTCGCCGCCGGCGGCG